>NZ_JBBCMI010000005.1:0-291722 GCF_037152415.1 Cedecea sp. AS113 | reverse complement strand
GCCAGCGTTCAATCTGAGCCATGATCAAACTCTTCAATTTAAAAGTGTTTGATGCTCAAAGAATTAAAACTGTTTATAAAATCAGTAGTCACTCTTCAAGACTTGATATTTGTTTGCATCCGAAGATGCTGAGATATCAATCCTGCGAGTGCCCACACAGATTGTCTGATAAATTGTTAAAGAGCAGTGAGTCAGTCGCTTTCGCTTGCTAACTCGAGGTGGCGTATAATACGCTTTCCTCTTTCAGAGTCAAGCGTTTATTTTCGCTTTCGTCTGACTGACTACCGGGTTGTGAAGCCGCTTTCGAAGCCGCTTCGCCGTGTCAGTGGAGGCGCATTATAGGGAGTTCTCAGAGCCTGACAACCCCTAATTTGAAAAAACTTTCTGACAGGCTATTTTTTAGTCTAAACGCTTATTTTTAGCGCTTTTTGATGAGTTTTGGCAGGTCTGCGAGGCTATTAATAACCACATCTGCGGCCGCCTCACCTGCTTCTGTCACTGGTTTGCCGGTGCGAACCAGCACTTTAGTCCCCACCATTGCGGCAGCACCAGCCTGCATATCTTCAATTTTATCGCCGACCATATAAGAAGAAGCCATATCAATGTGCAGGAAATCACGGGCAGAAATCAGCATGCCAGGCTGCGGCTTACGACAGTCACAAGTCTGGCTAAACTCTTTCACGCTCCCATCCGGATGATGAGGGCAATAATAGATGCCGTCGAGATCGACGCCGCGGTCCGCCAGCGACCAGTCCATCCATTCGGTCAGGTTTTCAAAGTCAGCCTCGGTGAACATCCCGCGCGCAATGCCGGACTGGTTAGTCACCAGCACCAGAGCAAAGCCCATCTCTTTTAATTCGCGCATTGCATCTATAACACCATCAATAAACTCGAATCGGTCAACTTCATATACATAGCCATGATCGACATTAATGGTGCCATCGCGGTCGAGAAAAATAGCGGGTACGGACTGTGCCACTTGAGAACTCCTGAAACGGGTTAATGGCGTTTAGTATCGCATGATTTAGTAATAAGGAGAGAACAGTCCTTCACTCGCTGATTGATTTAGACGTCTGGATGCCTTAACATCCATATCGATTACGGTAACTTTGGTTACTGGTAGCAGAAAATTCCACGGCTAATACAGATACGATAATAAATAACTCAATGATTAAACTTTCAAATATCACCAAGGTGTTCCAGCAGGGAAACCGCAGCATACAGGCATTGAACAATGTCAGTCTGCACGTACCTGCCGGGCAAATTTATGGCGTGATTGGCGCGTCCGGTGCGGGGAAAAGCACCCTTATCCGCTGTGTAAACCTGCTTGAACGTCCAACCGAAGGTTCAGTTCTGGTTGACGGTCAGGACCTGACAACGCTTTCTGAAACCCAGTTAACCAAAGCCCGCCGCCAGATCGGTATGATCTTCCAGCACTTTAATCTGCTTTCTTCGCGTACCGTTTTTGGTAACGTCGCTCTGCCGCTCGAGTTGGATAACACGCCAAAAGAAGAGATTAAACGTCGCGTTACCGAGCTACTGGACTTAGTAGGTTTAGGTGAAAAGCACGATGCCTGGCCTGCAAACCTTTCCGGCGGTCAGAAGCAGCGCGTCGCGATTGCTCGTGCGCTTGCCAGCAACCCAAAGGTCCTGCTGTGTGACGAAGCTACCAGCGCGTTGGACCCAGCCACGACCCGCTCTATTCTGGAGCTGCTGAAAGACATTAACCGCCGCCTGGGCCTGACCATTCTGCTTATCACCCACGAGATGGATGTGGTCAAACGTATTTGTGACTGCGTGGCCGTGATCAGCAACGGCGAGCTTATTGAGCAGGATACGGTGAGCGAAGTGTTCTCCCATCCGAAGACGCCTCTGGCGCAGCAGTTTATTCAGTCCACACTGCACCTCGACGTGCCGGAAGATTACGCGCAGCGTCTGAACGCAGAGCATAAAGAAAATGCGGTACCTTTATTACGCCTGGAGTTCACTGGCCAGTCGGTCGATGCCCCACTGCTCTCAGAAACAGCACGTACCTTCAACGTGAACAGCAACATTATTAGCGCGCAGATGGATTATGCAGGTGGCGTGAAGTTCGGCATCATGCTGTGTGAAATGCACGGCGAGCCAAAAGATACGCAAGCGGCTATTGCCTGGCTGCAGGAGCAACACGTGAAAGTAGAGGTGCTGGGTTATGTCTGAAGCAATGATTTGGTTACTGGCTCGCGGCGTATATGAAACGTTGGCCATGACCTTTGTGTCCGGTTTCTTCGGATTTGTGCTCGGTCTGCCAGTCGGCGTGCTGCTTTACATCACTCGTCCTGGGCAAATCAGCGCCAATGCGAAGCTTTACCGCAGCCTCTCGGCGATCGTTAACATTTTCCGTTCTATTCCATTCATTATCCTGCTTGTCTGGATGATCCCTTTTACTCGCGTCATCGTAGGAACGTCTATCGGCCTGCAAGCGGCTATCGTTCCGTTGACCGTTGGTGCCGCGCCGTTTATTGCGCGTATGGTTGAAAATGCCCTGCTGGAAATTCCAACCGGCCTGATTGAAGCTTCACGCGCGATGGGCGCTACGCCGCTGCAAATCATTCGTAAAGTACTGCTTCCAGAAGCACTTCCAGGCCTGGTCAACGCCGCGACGATTACCCTTATCACTTTAGTGGGCTATTCTGCTATGGGTGGTGCCGTCGGTGCCGGTGGTCTGGGGCAGATTGGCTATCAGTACGGGTACATCGGCTACAACGCTACCGTAATGAATACCGTACTGGTTCTGCTGGTCGTGCTGGTTTACTTAATTCAATTCTCTGGCGATCGTATCGTCCGGGCTGTTACACACAAATAAACACAACTGCATTCATACAAGGAAAAGGACATGGCTTTTAACTTTAAAACGTTCGCCGCGGTCGGCGCTCTGATTGGCTCTCTGGCCCTGGTGGGTTGCGGTCAGGAAGAGAAAGATCCAAACCACATTAAAGTCGGCGTGATTGCTGGCGCTGAGCAGCAGGTTGCGGAAGTGGCTCAGAAAGTGGCTAAAGAGAAGTATGGCCTCGATGTTGAGCTGGTGACCTTTACCGACTATGTCCTGCCAAACGAAGCACTCAGCAAAGGGGATATCGACGTTAACGCCTTCCAGCACAAACCTTACCTGGATCAGCAGATCAAAGATCGTGGTTATAAGCTGGTTTCCGTAGGCAATACCTTTGTTTATCCAATTGCCGGCTACTCCAAAAAAATCAAATCACTGGCTGAACTGCAGCCGGGTTCTCAGGTAGCACTGCCAAACGACCCGACTAACCTCGGCCGTTCTCTGCTGCTACTGCAGAAAGAAGGTCTGATCAAACTGAAAGACGGCGTTGGTCTGTTGCCAACCGTGCTGGATGTCACCGAGAACCCAAAAAATCTGAAACTGGTTGAGCTGGAAGCACCGCAACTGCCGCGTTCTCTTGACGATGCGCAGATTGCTCTGGCCATCATCAACACCACTTACGCTAGCCAGATTGGCCTGACACCAGCGAAAGACGGTATCTTCGTTGAAGACAAAAACTCGCCTTACGTGAACCTGATCGTTTCTCGTGAAGACAACAAAGATGCAGAAAACGTGAAGAAGTTCGTTCAGGCCTACCAGTCTGACGAAGTGAACGAAGCGGCTAACAAAGTCTTTAACGGCGGCGCGGTTAAAGGCTGGTAAGTTTCCATTCTTCAGTTTTACGTAAATAATTAAAGGCGGGCGCAAGCCCGCCTTGTTATTTTGGTTCGAGCTTGCTTCAATGTTCCCCGTTTTACATTCATTGAGGAAATATTATGCGTGCTTTACCGATCTGTTTATTAGCCTTCGCGCTGAGCGGCTGTTCAATGCTAAGCAGATCCCCAGTAGAACCCGTTCAAAGCACGGCAGCTGCGCCGAAGACAGAAACAGAGAAACCGAAAGCTCCTCGCCCTGTTCCGGTCAGAATCTACACCAACGCAGAAGACTTGGTGGGTAAACCGTTCCGTGATTTAGGCGAAGTCAGCGGCGAGTCTTGCCAGGCAAGCAATCAGGATTCTCCCCCGAATATCCCGACAGCACGTAAACGCATGCAGATTAATGCCTCCAAAATGAAAGCCAATGCGGTCCTGCAGCACAGCTGCGACATCACCACCGGCACGCCAGGGTGCTACCGTCAGGCTGTTTGCGTTGGCTCCGCGCTGCAAGTTTCGGCGCAATGACCCCATTTCAATTTGCACAAATAGGCGTTATTCGCTCCCCTTATAAAGAAAAGTTCGCCGTCCCGCGTCAGCCCGGCCTGGTCAAAGACGGCGGCGGTGAACTGCGTCTGCTTGCGCCTTACAACCAGGCCGATGCCGTTCGTGGGCTGGAAGAGTTTAGCCACCTGTGGCTATTGTTTGTCTTTCACCAAACGATGGAAGGCGGCTGGCGCCCAACCGTACGTCCTCCCCGGCTTGGCGGCAACGCGCGAATGGGCGTGTTTGCTACGCGCTCCACGTTTCGCCCGAATCCAATCGGCATGTCGCTGGTTGAGCTTAAAGGTATTCGTTGCCAAAAAGATGAAGTGATCTTACAGCTCGGCAGTCTGGATTTGGTGGATGGCACGCCCATTGTAGATATCAAACCGTACCTGCCATTTGCAGAAGCCGTGCCGGACGCACGTGCTGGCTATGCACAGCAGGCTCCGCAGGCGGACATGCCTGTGATGTTTACACCAGAAGTGCAGCATCAGTTGACCGGGCTGGAAAAACGCTATCCGCATCTTGCGCGTTTTATCAGTCAGGTGCTTGCTCAGGACCCTCGTCCTGCCTATCGTAAAGGTGAAGATGTCGGGAAAACTTACGCCGTTCTGCTGCTGGACTTTAACGTTCGCTGGCGCATCACAGAACACGGTTTTGAAGTGTTCGCTCTCGAAACGAGTTAATTTAGCCCTCTCTCTTTTGACATCTCTGCCACACTGGTAAACTAAACCACTTTTTTTGAAGCAGGCCGCCGCTGGCCTGCGCTCTGCCGTTCAAATGGAACCGTAACAACATGCGTACTAGCCAATATCTGCTCTCCACTCTGAAGGAGACACCTGCCGACGCTGAAGTAGTCAGCCACCAGCTGATGCTGCGCGCCGGGATGATCCGCAAGCTGGCCTCCGGTTTATACACCTGGCTGCCAACCGGTTTGCGCGTCCTGAAGAAAGTCGAAAACATCGTGCGTGAAGAAATGAGCAACGCCGGTGCTATCGAAATGTGCATGCCGGTGGTTCAACCCGCCGACCTGTGGCAGGAGAGTGGACGTTGGGAACAATACGGCCCGGAGCTGCTGCGCTTTGTTGACCGTGGCGAACGTCCTTTCGTGCTGGGTCCAACCCACGAAGAAGTGATCACCGACCTGATTCGCAACGAACTGAGCTCCTACAAGCAGCTGCCGCTGAATCTGTTCCAGATCCAGACTAAATTCCGTGACGAAGTGCGCCCACGTTTTGGCGTAATGCGTTCCCGCGAATTCCTGATGAAAGACGCCTACTCGTTCCATACGTCTCAGGAATCCCTGCAGGAAACCTACGACAAGATGTATGAGGCTTACAGCAAGATTTTCTCCCGTATGGGTCTGGATTTCCGTGCCGTTCAGGCAGATACCGGCTCTATTGGCGGCAGCGCTTCCCATGAGTTCCAGGTACTGGCCCAAAGCGGTGAAGACGATGTAATCTTCTCTGACAGCTCAGACTATGCGGCAAACATCGAATTCGCTGAAGCTTTAGCGCCGGCAGCAGGCCGCGCAGCGCCAACCGCTGAAATGAGCCAAATCGACACCCCGAACGCAAAAACTATCGCCGAGCTGGTTGAGCAGTTTAACCTGCCAATCGAGAAAACGGTTAAGACTCTGCTGGTGAAAGCCACCGAAGGCAGCGCTTATCCGCTGGTTGCTTTGCTGGTTCGTGGCGATCACGAGCTGAACGAAGTGAAGGCTGAGAAACTGCCGCAGGTAGCAAGTCCGCTAACATTCGCCACCGAACAAGAAATTCGCGACATCGTGAAAGCCGGTCCTGGTTCCCTGGGTCCAATCAATCTGCCTGTTCCAGTTGTGATTGACCGCAGCGTTGCGGCAATGAGTGATTTCGCCGCTGGCGCAAACATCGACGGCAAACACTTTATCGGCATTAACTGGGAACGCGATGTTGCGCTGCCAGAAGTTGCGGATATCCGTAACGTTGTGGCCGGCGATCCAAGCCCGGACGGCAAAGGCACCTTGATGATCAAGCGCGGCATCGAAGTGGGTCACATCTTCCAGTTGGGTACCAAGTACTCTGAAGCGCTGAAAGCCGCGGTTCAGGGTGAAGATGGCCGTAACCAGACCCTGACCATGGGTTGCTACGGCATCGGTGTTACCCGCGTGGTCGCGGCTGCGATTGAACAGAACTTTGACGATCGCGGTATTCTGTGGCCGGACGCTATCGCCCCGTTCCACGTTGCGATTCTGCCAATGAACATGCACAAGTCATTCCGCGTGCAGCAGCTGGCTGAAGAGCTGTATACCACGCTGCGCGCGCAGGGCATCGACGTGCTGCTGGACGATCGTAAAGAGCGTCCAGGCGTGATGTTTGCCGACATGGAGCTGATTGGTATTCCTCACACTATCGTTATCGGCGACCGCAATCTCGACAACGAAGAGATCGAATACAAACATCGCCGTGCCGGTGAGAAGCAGATGATCAAAACCAACGAGATCGTTGATTTCCTGGTGAAGCAGATCAAAGGCTAATTAGCCACTGAGCATCAAAAAGCCCGTCCATCTGGACGGGCTTTTTTGTTTTAGTCGTTACACTCTTTGCCGGGCTTAAATTTCGCACCCTTATCCGCGACCAGCGCTTTTTGTAACTCACCACTGTCTGGAGAAGCCTGCAGCGTAAAGTGCCCTTCTACCACCAGCAGGATTGGCGCGCTGTTCTTGCCGCGTGCTGCCGCATAGGCTCTTTCCAGCTCGGCATTATCCGCAACGGCAAAGGTTTTACCGGTCGCACAGTCCTGGAATACCGCCGCGTCAGCCATGTATTTATACTTGCCTTTCATCGGCATTGGCGTTGACGGCAGCTTCGCATCCACCGCTTTTAGCGTGTAGTTGAACTGCGAATCAATCGGATTGCCTTCACGATCCAGCATCACCAGGCTGTCGCCCTTAGGATGGTAATACTGCTTCTCGCCTTCGCTGTCGGTTAAGACCAGTTTATCGGCAGTCCGCGCCCATTTACCGTAGCTGGCAAATGAGGCTCCTTTACCCTGGTAAGTCTGATTCATCACCCAGGTGCCGTCCTTTTCCAGGAACAGCGAGGTTTCAATCCCTTCACAATCCGCACACGGCACTACGCCGCGATAGCTCTGCTGCATCGGTTTCAATTCCGCCGCCTGAGCCGGGATCAGAGTTTGCGTTTCCGTACGATTATTACAGCCAAATAGCGTGAACAGGCTGAGCGCTGCCAGCGCAGCCAGAAGACTCTTCTTCATGCTTCATTCCTTATGCCGTTGTCCCAATGTTCGTCGCTACTCCGGATGACGACGAACTTTGCCGCGTAGTGCTTTGGTTGTCGATTTCTGCGCCTTTGAGGCCAGACGCCGCTCTTTAGAAGCCCGCGTCGGCTTTGTGGCACGGCGGCTCTTCTGCACTACGGTGAGTTCTTGTATCAATGAAACCAGGCGAGCCACCGCCGCTTCGCGGTTCATCTCCTGGCTTCGGTATTCCTGGGCTTTAATCACCACCACGCCCTCAGGCGTGATCAAATGGTGACTTACTGCCAGCAGACGTATCTTATACGACTCCGGCAGGCTAGAGGCAGGAATATCAAAGCGCAAATGAATCGCCGTTGAGGTTTTATTCACATGCTGCCCGCCCGCCCCCTGGGCGCGAATCGCGGTAATCGTGACTTCATTGTCCGGGATAACGACCGTTCGCGACACGGAAATCATTGTTGCAGCCAGGCCGTAAAGTGAATTTCCAGATTATTCTCGCTGTCGGACAGCCAGATTGCGCCATCCTGAATCGTCGCCTGCAGGTTCATGGTGCGCGTACCAAACTCACTTAGCTTCGCCAGCTGTGCGTCATCCAGATACCAGATGGACAGGTTTTTAAACTGGCTCAGGCGGGTCTGGTTTTGCTGCCACCAAATTTCCGCCGCCCGACTATTATAGGTAAACAATGCCACCTCAGCCGACTGGCTGCAGGCTTTTTTGACCCGACGTTCTTCCGGTAACCCTAGTTCTACCCACAAATCAATGCCAAGGTGATCGTTTTTACGCCAGATTTCCGGCTCGTCTTCTGCGCTGAGGCCACGGGTAAATTCCAGCCGCTCATCCGCATATTTAATCCATGCCAGCAGGCGCAGCATCATGCGCTCCTGCGTTTCCGAGGGATGACGCGCCAGCGTCAGGCTGCTGTCCAGAAACCGATTACGATCGAGATCGGCCACATTTACCGTCGCCTTATAAATTGTCGCTTTTAACGCCATCACACTTCTCCATACACAATTGCGCGCTATTGTAGCGAAATAACACCCCTTCGGCTCTGTGTATGACGGGTATATTTGCGTGGCTGATATCGGTTACATTGCTGTGGTATAGTCACCTTGCTAAACAGAGTTTATCTTCGTAGGCTTAGACTTGACCCCACGAGTAGGTCTGAAGTCGGGACTCTGAGAGGAGGGTATGTGGAAAAGTATTGTGAATTAGTTCGGCAACGCTATGCGGAAATTGCCAGCGGCGATTTAGGCTATATTCCTGATGCCTTAGGATGCGTATTGAAGGCTCTGAACGAAGTTGCCTCCAGCGAGGCCGTATCGGAGTCGGTCAGGGAACAGGCGGCTTATGCTGCCGCGAACTTACTGGTGAGCGATTATGTCAATGAATGATGCGTATCAACCCATCAACTGTGATGATTATGACAATCTCGAGCTCGCCTGCCAGCATCATTTGTTACTGACGCTGGAGTTAAAAGACGGGGAGGTTTTGAAAGCCAAAGCGAGCGATCTGGTTTCTCGTAAAAACGTCGAATACCTGGTTGTCGATAACGCTGGCGCTACGCGTGAGCTACGCCTCGATAAAATTAACAGCTTTAGCCACCCCGAAATCGGCACTATCGTGGTGAGCGTCGAATAAATCTGATCACCCCATCTCAAACAAAACGGGCAGCTATCGAGGCTGCCCGTTTTGTTTACGGCTTCATTGAGGCGTAGTAGGCCGCTAAATCAGAGATATCCTCGTCTGAAAGCCCGCTGACGTAAGCCTTCATGATTTCTGCCTGCCCACCGCTGCGCTCCCCTTTTTTATAAGCCTGAAGCGAATGCTCCAGATAAGCTTCGCTCTGCCCGCCAATGTTTGGGTACAGCGGCGCAGAAGCTTTCCCACTCATGCCATGGCAGGCAACGCAGGTCATGGCCTTCGCTTCCCCGGCCTGGGGATCGCCTTTCGCCAGAGCAGGTAAACTGCAGGCTATCAGCCCAAGCAGCAATACGACGTTTTTCATTGCTCAACTCCCTTTTGCCAGTCTATGTGCCAGCATGAATGTTCCGTAGCTTGTCCTTCACGAGTGACAAAAATACTCGGCGCAGCGATAAGTTGCTCGCCATAAAACAGCAGCGGCGTGGCGTCACGTTCCCATGGCGGAATGCGCAATTCCTGCCAGATTTTTTTCAGCGTTCGCCTTTTATCACGGCCGACAATATGCAGCAAACCTGAAGCCTTAAAACGCAGGCTAACAATTTCGTCCTCTGCTGGCGCACGCACCGGCATTCCCTTCTCGCTGAGTAAAATCATTCCCAGCCCAGGGAGATTCAGGGGGTGATAAGGTGCGGGCCATAAATAGCTTTTTTCCCGATCGATCTTCAGCAGCGGAACCCAATACAGTTCCCCCTGAAAACGCCTGATTTCATGTTCGCCCAGGCGAAGGCGAGGATTGGCATCTTCCCGACTTAAAGCGACTTCCTGCCATAAACGCTGAAGAGAAGCCCGGGACGGCATCGCAGCCCGATGCCAGGAGAGCCAGCGCCGCAGCAGGGCAAATCGCCGTGCCTCACTCATCGCCAGCATCGACTCAATATGCAGCGCGCCCTCGGGTGACATCAAGTTATCCAGCTGTTCGGCAAGCAGTTCATCAAGCAGCTGTTCCTGCTCACCGCATAACTCAGCGCTGCGGGCAACGCTGCGGGAAAAATGGGGCCATCTTTGCTGCAGCAGAGGAACGACTCTCAGACGCAGGAAATTCCGGTCATACTTATCGTCCTGATTACTTTCGTCCTCAATCCAGCTTAGCCGGTGAACGCCAGCCCACTCCTCGAGCTGTGCGCGCGAAGTTGCCAGCAACGGACGCAGTAATGAAGTATCGCCGAAAGGCAAAATCGCAGGCATCGACGCCAGCCCGCCCGGGCCGCTGCCGCGTTTAAGCGCCAACAGGAAAGTCTCACACTGGTCGTCCAAATGCTGTGCCGTCAGCAGCACTTCACCTGCCAAAAGCGAGTCAGAAAGCGCCTGGTAGCGGGCCGCCCTCGCTTCCCCTTCAATCCCCTTGCCGCCGGAGGGAAGCTGAACATAAGCCACTTCGAAGGGCACGTTCCACTTCTCACAAATTGCCCGGCAATGTTCCACCCAGCAGTCTGCTCTCGGGCTGAGTCCATGGTGGATATGCATTGCCCTGATATCCAGGTCGGGTTGCAGCGTATCTCGCAGGGTAACGACTTGGTGCAGCAGAACCGTCGAATCCAGCCCACCGCTAAACGCCACCAGCAGTTGGCGGTGAGGATGCAGAAAAGACTGAAGTTCGCGGCTAGTCATAGTTTGTCGTTACGAGGGGTTTGCCCGGCAAATTACCGGGCATTCGCGGCGCTGGCAAGGTTTACTGCTGATAAAGTTCCAGCGGCAGGCCGTCGGGATCGCTGAAGAAGGTGAAACGTTTGTTGGTATAGGGATCGATGCGGATGGGCTCGCATTTCACGCCGTGGCTTTCCAGATGCGTAATCGCCTGGTCAATGTTTTCCACGCTGAATGCCAGGTGACGAAGCCCGCAGGCCTCCGGGCGACTTGGGCGTACAGGCGGAAACGGAAAAGAGAATAGCTCAATAACGTACTGGCCGTTCAGCGCCAGATCGCCTTTCCAGGAGTCCCGCTCTTTGCGGTAAACTTCCGCTTCCAGCGTAAACTCCAGCACATCGCAATAGAATTGCTTACTGCGTTCGTAGTCCGACGCGATAATCGCGACGTGATGAATTTGCTTTAAACCCAGCATAAAATCTCCTTAGTCACTTCAGGCAAGGTAATCATCGCTTCCCTGCAAAGCAAGCGCTCAAGCCTCTTTTAAGACTCGTACTCTGTAGACGCCGTCCTCACCGAGTTTAGCCCCGTGAATATCCGTTTCAAAGCCCGGATAATGTTCCCCCACAGAGCACAGCATCAGCAGGAAGTCGAGCACCGCCCGACTCTCTTTGGTGATCACTTCTCCCGGCATCACCACCGGCACGCCCGGCGGATAAGGCAGGATCATATTGGCTGAAACTCTGCCCAACAGTTCCTCTATTTCTACCGTTTCTACGTTGCCTTTCACCTGCTGCTGATAAGCCTCATGCGGCGTCATACGCATTTCTGGCAGGACATCAAAAGCGCGCAACATTAGATCGGGCAGGTTATGTTGCTTAATCAGTTTGTGGATCCCCTGCGCCAGCGTCTGAATGCGCATGTTGCGATAAAAGTCCGGATCTTCCGCATAAAGATCCGGCAGCATGTTCTTCACACGCAAATTAAGATCGTAAGAGCGCTTAAACTCCGTCAGCCCGCGCAGCAGGCTTAGCGCTTTTGTCTTATCAATACCGATACTGAACAGGAACAGCAGGTTGTACGGACCGGTCTTCTCAACAACAACGCCCCGCTCGTCGAGAAACTTGGCCACCAGCGCCGCCGGGATCCCCTCTTCTGCCATTTCGCCCAACTCGCTCATGCCCGGCGTCAAAATAGTGACTTTGATAGGGTCGAGATACATGTGTTCCGCATCCGCATCCCTGAAGCCATGCCAGTCTTCTTCACCGGGTGCAATGGGCCAGCACTCGGCCTCATCAACATGATCGGGTTGCCAGATATCGAAGAACCAGTCTTCTGACTCTTCGCGCAGGCGCTGCACTTCACGACGGAAATGCAGGGCACGCTCAACGGAACGGTTGATCAGCCGTTTCCCCGTATTACCGCGCAGCATCGCCGCGGCCGTTTCAATCGAGGCCACCAGCGGATAGCTCGGGGAAGTGGTGGTATGCATCATGTAGGTTTCGTTAAAGGTCTCTTCATCGTAATCACCTTTAATGTGAATCAGCGAAGCCTGGGAGAACGCCGCCAGCAGCTTATGGGTCGACTGGGTTTCATAGATAATTTTCCCCGGTGCTCGATCACCGCTCATGCCGCTTTTTCCCTGATAAATCGGATGGAAGTTGGTATAGGGCACCCAGGCGGAGTCAAAGTGAATCGACGGCACATCCAGCGTTTTTTTGATGAAATCGGTGTTGTACAGCAGCCCATCGTAGGTCGAGTTGGTGATAACCGCGTGTACCGGCCACTGCGCATTCGGGGTTTCAGCGACCTTTTTCTCGATATTTTCACGAGTAAATTCACGCTGCGGAATACCGCCCAGGATCCCCAGCGCGTTACGCGTTGGCTTCAGCCAGATTGGCACCAGATTGGTCATCATCAGCAAATGGGTCAGCGATTTATGGCAGTTACGATCGACCAGAATTGTGCTGCCGGATGGCGCGGCATACATGCCGACTATCTTGTTCGACGTCGAAGTCCCGTTAGTCACCATATAGCTTTGTTCGGCGCCGAAGGTGCGGGCAATGTACTCCTCCGCCTCCAGATGAGGGCCGGTATGATCTAGCAGCGAACCCAGCTCCGTAACCGAAATCGACACGTCGGCCTTCAGCGTGTTGCCGCCAAAAAAGTCGTAAAACAAGCAGCCGACCGGGCTTTTCTGGTAGGCGGTACCGGCCATATGCCCTGGCGTACAGAAAGTGTATTTTCCCTCTTTCACATAGGTGAACAGCGCTTTGGTCAGCGGCGGCGTAATCGTATCCAGGTACTCGTCGGTGTACTGGCGAATACGCAGGGCGATGTCGTCGGCCGCGCTCAGCGCATACTCGAAGAACCACAGCGCCATGCGCATTTCATTCACGCTAACGTTTAGAGAGGAATGTGTATTGATGAATGCATACAGCGGCAGATCTTCATTCAGCAGGTTAATTTCGCTGCACAAGTCGAGGCTGTATTCGTCCCAGTCAAAGACCACGCCGCAGATACGAGGGTTGTGCTCAATCAGCTTAAGCAGGTCAGTGCTGTTGGTGGGGTAGATGAGCTGAAAGCCCTGCAGCTCCAGCGCGCGATGCAGTTCCTTAATAGGCTCGTCTTTGTAGAAAACGCCGTGCGGCCCCATAATCGCAATGGTATTCAATGTTCACCTCCTGGAAATCACCTGGCTAAGCATAGCGCAATGGGATTTTCCATGAAGCAATAAATGCAAAAAGGGCCGGAAAATCCGACCCTTATCGATATTTTACAACTCAAAATCAGGCGTAGCCGTAGCTCATCAGGCGCTGATAACGACGGTTTAACAATTCATCTTTGTTCAACACGTCGAGATCCGCCAGATCGGCCAGCAGCTGTGCGCGCAGGGAAGCAGCCATCACTTCTGGATTGCGATGCGCACCACCCAACGGCTCTGGGATTACGGTATCGATCAGCTTCAGCTCTTTCAGTCGAGGAGCAATGATCCCCATCGCTTCTGCGGCCAGCGGGGCTTTATCCGCACTCTTCCACAGGATTGACGCACAGCCTTCCGGGGAAATAACGGAGTAAGTGCTGTACTGCAGCATGTTTACTTTGTCACCCACGCCAATGGCCAGCGCACCACCGGAACCACCTTCACCGATAACGGTACAAATGACCGGTACTTTCAGACGGGACATTTCACGCAGGTTGCGGGCGATCGCTTCAGACTGACCACGTTCTTCGGCGCCAACGCCCGGATAAGCACCCGGCGTGTCGATGAAGGTAATGATCGGCATGTTAAAACGTTCAGCCATTTCCATCAGACGCAGCGCTTTACGGTAGCCTTCTGGTGCCGGCATACCGAAGTTACGACGGATTTTCTCTTTGGTTTCGCGCCCTTTCTGATGACCAATGATCATCACCGGACGACCTTCCAGACGAGCAATACCGCCCACGATAGCTTTATCGTCGGCATAGGCACGATCGCCGGCCAGTTCGTCGAACTCATCAAAAGCCAGACGAACGTAATCCAGGGTGTACGGACGCTGCGGATGGCGCGCCAGCTGCGCAATCTGCCATGCACCTAAATCAGCGAAGATCTTGCGGGTCAGCTCAACGCTTTTCTCGCGCAGACGCTGCACTTCTTCGTCCAGATTAATATCCAGTTTTTCATCCTGGCGGCTAACGGCCGTCAGGGAATCGATTTTCGCTTCCAGCTCTGCAATCGGCTGTTCGAAATCAAGGAAATTCAGACTCATAATATTCCTGTTTTAGTCAAACTCCAGTTCCACCTGCTCCGAACCAATCAGCGTTCGCAGATCGTTAAGTAAACGATCGCTAGGGGAAACACGCCATGTCGCACCGAAGCGCAACCGGGCTCGTGCATCCACCCTCTGATAGTAGAGATGTACTGGAATTGTCCCCGAACGATGGGGTTCCAGAGACTGACGGAGACGGTTTAAAAGCTGGTCATCAATTTGCCTGTCCGTCAGCGAGATAGCAAGCCCACGCGCGTACTTTTCACGGGCTTCGTCGATGTCCATCAGCTCGCGGGCCGTCATTTTAAGCCCTCCGCTGAAGTCATCAAAGCTGACCTGTCCGCTAACGATCAGGATACGGTCTTTTTCCAGCAGATGCTGGTATTTTTCTAGCGCATCTGTGAATAACATCACTTCCAGACGACCAGAGCGGTCATCCAGCGTACAGATGCCGATGCGATTACCTCGCTTGGTGACCATAACCCGCGAAGCAATCACCAGACCCGCAGCCGTGGTCATTTTACCACGTTCCGTCGGGTGCATCTCTTTCAGGCGCATGCCACCGACATAGCGCTCGATTTCTTTCAGGTACTGGTTGATCGGGTGACCGGTAAGATACAGTCCGAGCGTCTCACGCTCCCCTTCCAGCACCACTTGTTCAGGCCAGGGAATCACGCTGGCGTAGGACTTTTCGACCTGCTCAGGCTCTTCGGCCAGAACGCCGAACATATCTGCCTGGCCAATAGCTTCCGCTTTCGCGTGCTGATCAGCTGCTTTTAACGCATCACCTAGCGCATTCATCAGCGCCGCGCGGTGAGGCCCAAGGCGGTCAAAAGCCCCGGACATAATGAGTTTTTCCAGCACCCTGCGGTTAAGCTTTTTGATATCGGAACGCGCGCACAAATCAAAGAGATCGAGGAAATGCCCGCCTTGATTACGCGCTTCGATAATGGCTTCAATCGGGCCTTCACCCACGCCTTTTATCGCGCCGATGCCGTAAACAATTTCCCCGTCATCGTTAACGTGGAAATGGTAAAGGCCAGAGTTAATATCCGGCGACAGGACTTTCAGCCCCATGCGCCAGCACTCATCCACCAGGCCCACCACTTTCTCGGTGTTATCCATATCGGCGGTCATTACGGCCGCCATAAACTCTGCCGGGTAGTGCGCCTTCAGCCACAGCGTCTGATACGAAACCAAAGCATAGGCGGCAGAGTGAGATTTGTTAAATCCGTACCCGGCAAATTTCTCTACCAGGTCAAAGATTTTCATCGACAGCTCGCCGTCGACGCCGTTTTTGATTGCGCCCTCTTCAAAAGTGCCGCGCTGCTTGGCCATCTCTTCCGGTTTCTTTTTACCCATCGCTCGACGCAGCATATCCGCGCCGCCGAGGGTATAACCGGAAAGCACCTGGGCAATCTGCATAACCTGTTCCTGATACAGGATGATGCCGTAGGTAGGCTCCAGTACCGGCTTCAGGCTTTCGTGCTGCCATTCCACGTCCGGATAAGAAATCGCTTCGCGGCCATGTTTACGGTCGATGAAGTTATCTACCATCCCCGACTGCAGCGGGCCCGGACGGAAAAGTGCCACAAGGGCGATCATGTCTTCGAAGCAGTCAGGCTGCAGACGCTTAATCAGGTCTTTCATGCCGCGGGATTCAAGCTGGAAGACCGCGGTGGTTTCCGAGCGCTGCAGCATGTCGAAGCTTTTCTTATCGTCGAGCGGAATGGCGGCGATATCAATCGGCTCCAGCCCCTGTTTTGCCCGACGCGGGTTGATCATTTTCAGCGCCCAGTCGATGATCGTCAGCGTACGCAGCCCCAGGAAGTCAAACTTCACCAGGCCCGCATATTCAACGTCGTTCTTGTCGAACTGGGTAACCGGATGCTGCCCCTGGTCGTCACAATAAAGCGGCGCAAAATCGGTAATTTTGGTTGGGGCGATAACCACGCCCCCGGCATGCTTACCGGCGTTACGCGTGACGCCTTCCAGCTTGCGCGCCATGTCGATCAGGGCTTTAACTTCTTCGTCAGCTTCGTAGATCTCCGGCAGCTGCGGCTCCGCCTCAAAGGCTTTCGCCAGCGTCATGCCGGGATCCGGCGGCACCAGTTTGGAAATGCGATCGACAAAACCGTAAGGGTGGCCGAGTACGCGACCTACGTCGCGAATAACCGCCTTCGCCGCCATCGTACCAAAGGTAATGATCTGCGAAACGGCTTCACGCCCATACATCTCGGAAACGTGGTCGATCACCTGGTCGCGTTTTTCCATGCAGAAATCAACGTCGAAGTCAGGCATCGAAACACGTTCCGGGTTAAGGAAACGTTCGAACAGCAGGTCAAACTCAAGCGGGTCGAGGTCGGTGATCTTCAGCGCATAGGCCACCAGCGACCCCGCACCTGAACCACGCCCTGGCCCGACCGGCACGCCGTTATCCTTCGACCACTGGATAAACTCCATTACGATCAGGAAGTAGCCGGGAAAGCCCATCTGGTTGATAACCTGCAGCTCGATATCCAGGCGCTCGTCGTATTCAGGGCGTTTCTGCGCACGCACTTCCGGGTCCGGGAACAGGAACTCAAGACGTTCTTCCAGCCCCTCTTTGGATTTCATGACCAGGAAGTCTTCGGTGGTCATCTCTCCCGTCGGGAATTGCGGCAGGAAGTACTCACCCAGGCGCACGGTCACGTTACAGCGCTTGGCAATCTCAACGCTGTTTTCCAGCGCTTCCGGGATGTCCGAAAACAGCTCGCACATCTCTTCTTCGCTACGCATATATTGCTGGGCGGAGTAGTTACGCGGGCGCTTAGGATCGTCCAGCGTGAAGCCATCGTGGATCGCCACTCGGATCTCGTGGGCATCAAAGTCGCCGGCATCAATAAAGCGGACATCGTTGGTGGCAACCACCGGCAAGCCGCGTTCGTCAGCCAGCGCCACGGCGGCGTGAAGATAGTTTTCTTCATCCACCCGACCGGTGCGAATCAGTTCCAGATAGAAGCGATCGGCAAAATGCTGCTGCCAGAATTCCAGGCACTGATCGACCAGCGGCTGGTTTCCACGAAGCAGGCTTTTGCCAATATCTCCCATGCGCCCACCGGAGAGCAGAATTAGCCCCTCGTTTAACTCTACCAGCCACTCTCGGTCAATAATCGGGCCCGCTGCGCCGTAGCCACGCTGGTAGGCACGAGAGATCAGTAAGGTAAGGTTTTGGTAGCCTTCATTGTTTGCAGCCAGCACCGTCAAGTGACTAAGCTCATCGCCTAACAGCTCGTTGGCAACGTTAAAGTCCGCACCGATGATCGGCTTAATACCGGCGCCATGGCCGGAACCATAGAATTTGACCAACCCACAGAGGTTGGTGAAATCGGTGATAGCGAGAGCAGGCATTCCCAGCGCCGCGGCTTTTTTTACCAGCGGCCCGGTCTTCGCCAGCCCATCAATCATGGAATAGTCGCTGTGCACCCGAAGGTGAATGAAACGTGGTTCAGCCATCTCTCACCAATTACTCTGTATCAGCTACTAAGGCTCAGGAGACGAGCCCAAGCGCGCGTTTGACGGGGCCAAAACTGCGGCGATGGTGCTCGGTGGCACCATGCTCGGCCAGCTTTTCGAGATGAAAAGCGGTTGGGTAGCCCTTGTGCTGAGCAAAACCGTACTGCGGGAAGCTGAGATCCAGTTCGGCCATTTCACGATCGCGCGTGACTTTGGCAAGTATTGACGCCGCACTGATTTCTGCCACCCGGCTGTCGCCTTTAACAACCGCCAGCGACGGCATAGGCAACACAGGGCAACGGTTGCCGTCAATCAACACATATTCAGGCACAACATTCAGGCCCGCAACCGCACGCTGCATGGCCAGCATCGTGGCATGCAAAATGTTGATATTGTCGATCTCGTGCGGCTCGGCACGGCCCAGACTCCAGCTTAATGCCTTTTCGACAATTTCGTCATACAGCGCCAGACGGCGTTTTTCAGATAATTTCTTCGAGTCCGCCAGCCCTATAATCGGCTTTGCCGGATCGAGGATCACAGCTGCAGTAACAACGGCGCCGACCAAAGGCCCGCGCCCTACTTCATCCACGCCGGCGACAAGGTGCGTATGCGGGTAAACAAATTCGATCATTGAGCCAGCTCCAGCACGGCGTCCGCCGCCTGCTTGTCCGCATTACAACGGATCTGCTGATGCAAATCCCGGAAGGTGTCATGCATCTGATGGCTGACGGCACCGTCTTCCAGCAGCGGCTCCAGCGCACAGGCAAGCCCGATAGGCTCACATTCATTTTGCAGCAGCTCTTTAACCAGCTCGCGGCCTGCCAGTAAATTTGGCAGTGAAACGTAATCAGTTTTCACCAGCCGCTTCGCCAGCCAGAACGTGAACGGCTTCATGCGATAGCCAACCACCATCGGGCATTTGGCCAACATACATTCAAGCGCAGCCGTGCCGGAGGCCAGAAGCGCCGCGTCACTGGCAATCATCGCTTCACGTGCTTTTCCGTCCAGCAGATGTACATGCAGTTCGGGGGCAATCTCAGCTTTAATCTTTTCGAACTGCTCACGACGCTTTGCATTCACCAGTGGCACCACGACTTCCAGTGCAGGCCAACGCTTGCGAAGCAGTTGCGCTGTTCTGAGGAAGTCTGCGCTAAGCATTTCGACTTCAGCGCCGCGACTGCCGGGCAACAACGCCAGGCATTTTGCATCTGCCGCAATGCCTAACGTCGCACGCGCAGCGTTTTTATCCGGATCGAGCGGCATGGCATCCGCCATGGTATGCCCGATGAAACGACACGGTACATTAAACCGGTCGTAAAACGCTTTTTCGAAAGGCAGAAAAGCCAATACCAGATCGGTCGCTCTGCCAATTTTGAAAACGCGTTTTTGTCGCCATGCCCAGACGGACGGACTGACGTAGTGGATCGTACGGATCCCTTGTTTTTTGAGGTTGCCTTCAAGCGTGATATTGAAATCCGGCGCATCAATGCCGACAAAGACGTCGGGCTGCAGCTCGGTGAAGCGCTTCGTGAGATCGCTGCGGATCTGCAGCAGGCGACGTAAACGGCCAAGCACTTCAACGATGCCCATGACCGCAAGCTCTTCCATTTCATACCAGGCTTCACAACCTTCAGCCTGCATAAGCGGCCCGGCCACGCCAACAAAGCGAGCATCAGGCACGCGAGCTTTCAGTTCGCGAATAAGTCCAGCACCAAGAATATCGCCGGAGGTTTCTCCGGCGACCAGGGCAATCGTAAGGGGACGACCAGGCTTCATTAACGAATCAAACCGCGCGTGGAGCGGGCAAAGAATTCAATAAATGCATTCACTTCCGGATGCTGAGCTGCAATTTCAGCAATTTCCGGCTTCGCCTCTTCAAGCGTCTTGCCGCTGCGATAGAGGATCTTGTAGGCGTTGCGAATAGCGTGCAGCGCTTCTTTGCTGAAACCGCGACGCTTCAGGCCTTCAATGTTCACACCAAACGGCGTCGCATGGTTGCCCTGTGCGATAACGTAAGGTGGAACATCCTGAGCAACGCCGGAACAGCCGCCAACCATCACGTGGGCACCGATGATGCAGAACTGATGCACCGCAGTCATTCCACCGATGATGGCGTGATCCCCGATTTGTACGTGACCCGCAAGCGTTGCGTTGTTCGCGAGGATAACGCGATCGCCAATCTGGCAATCATGCGCAACGTGCGCATTGATCATCAGCAGGTTGTCGCTTCCCACCTTCGTTAATCCAGCATCTTGCACCGTGCCGCGATGGATGGTGACGCTTTCGCGAATGCGGTTGCGGTCGCCAATTTCCACGCGAGTTGGCTCACCCGCATATTTCAGATCCTGGTTAACTTCACCGATAGACGCGAACTGGTAGATCTCATTGTCACGGCCAATTTTGGTGTGACCATTGACGACAACATGAGATTTCAGAACCGTGCCTTCGCCGATTTCAACGTTTGGACCTACGAGACAAAACGGGCCAATGTGAACGTTAGCGCCAATGACGGCACCTTCTTCCACAATAGCGGTTGGATGAATAAAGGCGGACTTATCAATCACGTATTATGCCTCCCGGCTGCGTGCACACATCATGGTCGCTTCGCAGACAATCTTGCCGTCAACAATTGCGACGCCTTTGAAACGCGTCAAACCACGACGAGTTTTCTCAAAGGTCACTTCCATAATCATCTGATCGCCAGGCACAACAGGGCGCTTAAAGCGCGCTTCATCGATGCCAGCAAAGTAATACAGTTCACCCGGCTCAAGTTTACCCACGCTTTTAAATGCAAGAATACCGGTAGCCTGTGCCATCGCTTCCAGGATCAATACGCCCGGGAAAATCGGCTTACCAGGGAAGTGCCCCTGGAAAAACGGCTCATTTACAGAGACATTTTTTACTGCGCGCAGAAAACGACCTTCTTCAAAATCCAGCACGCGATCAACCAGCAAGAACGGATAACGGTGCGGCAGAAGCTCTAAAATCTCTTCAATGTGCAGAGTATGAGTGTCAGTTGTCAAAATACTCTTCCTGTCTAAATATTCTAAATGACAATAATAACACGGCCTGCGGCAATTAAAGAATGCCAGCAGGCCGCAAATCAAAAAGCGCGGCTTACGCTCCAGCCCTAATGGCCGGAAACACGGCAGCGCAGGGAGCAGGCGACGATCAGTCTTGTTGATTGACCTTACGTTCGATGGCTTTCAAGCGTTTGCTCATCTCATCGATGTTCATCACCAGGGCGGCGGTTTTACGCCACGCTTTGTTCGGTTGGAGCGGGATCCCCGAAGAGTAAACTCCCGGTTCAGTGATTGGACGCATCACCATTCCCATTCCTGTCACGGTCACCTTGTCACAGATTTCCATATGGCCGTTGATTACGCTGGCACCACCAATCATGCAGTAACGGCCAATTTTAAGGCTGCCCGCCATGATAACGCCACCCGCAACCGCAGTATTGTCGCCAATCACAACGTTATGTGCAATCTGGCACTGGTTATCAATGATAACACCATTGCCGATGATCGTGTCATCCAGGGCGCCGCGATCGATTGTCGTACAGGCACCAATTTCAACGCGATCGCCAATAATGACCCGGCCTAGCTGAGGAATTTTCACCCAGTTACCGCGATCGTTAGCGTAGCCAAAACCATCTGACCCAATCACCGTGCTGGACTGAATCAAGCACTGAGCACCGATTTCGATGTTGTGATAGATGGAGACATTGGCCCATAAACGGCTACCCGCGCCGATTTTGGTATTTTTTCCTACAAAGCAGCCAGCGCCGATCACCACGTTATCACCCAGCTCAACGCCTGATTCGATAACGGCATTTGCGCCGATAGAAACATTTTGACCAAGCCTCGCGGTCGCATCAACAGCTGCGCTTGGCGCAATATTGCTTGCAGGCTGAGGCGTGGTATCAAGAATTTGGGCCATACGAGCATAGGTCAGGTAGGGATTCTTCACTACCAGCGCCGCGCTCTTAGCGTATGGAAGGTCGGCTTCGGTCATCACGACGGCAGAAGCCTGGCAGACAGCCAGCTGTTCACGATAGCGAGGGTTAACCATGAACGTAATGTGGCCAGACTGGGCAGTTTGCATAGATGCAACGCCGGTGATGACGATATCGCCATCACCGTGCAATTCTGCATCCAACTGCTGGGCTAATTCAGCCAGTCGAATTGAAGACATTACTTATTTAACCTGTTTCAGTACGTCTGCAGTGATGTCTTTAACGTCGTTACCTGCGTAAGCAACGGTGTTTGCATCCAGAACAACATCATAGCCTTTATCGTCTGCAACTTTCTTCACAGCGGCCTGGATACGAGTAACCAGTTTGCTGCGCTCTTCGTTGGAACGACGGTTACGATCCTGCTCAAAAGCCTGTGCTTTTTCGGAGAACGACTGGCGCTGAGCCATGACGTCTTTTTCCATTTTGCTGCGATCTGAAGCTTTCATGGTTGAACCATCGCGCTGCAGGCGCTGCATTTTGGATTGCAGATCGTTTTCCATTCCCTGCAGTTCGCTGGCGCGGCCTTTGAACTCATTTTCCAGGGTTTTAGAAACACCGGTGTTTTGTGCGACCTGTTGGAACAGGTTGCCCATGTTAACTACTGCGATGCTGGAGGCAGCCTGAGCGCCGGCTGAAGCAACCATAGCAATCCCGAGACCTGCGGCAACTAACCACTTTTTCACTATAAACTCCTTACCATCCCATAGGCGTCCGAAGACACTGTTTTTTTGCGAGCACCTGCCAACTGACTAAACGGCTAACAGGTGCAGCGCCTCACTGCTGTTGCGTTCCATCGCGCAGAACAAATTACCAGGTTTTACCAATGTTAAACTGGAACTGTTCTGCCTTGTCTCCATCATATTTCTTATACGGCTGAGCATAAGAGAAGACCAGCGGCCCCAGAGGCGACATCCACTGCAGCGCAATACCTGCAGACATACGGATGTTACTTGGCGTGCTGTAATCAGGTATACCTGCCGCTCTGGTCGCGTCGGTGTTCTCCCATTTGGTATCCCAAACGGTACCTGCATCGACAAACAGGGAAGTACGAACAGAGTTTGCGTACTTCTCACTCAGGAACGGCGTCGGGGTAATCAGCTCAAGGCTGGCCACACCCATGGCGTTACCGCCCACCGCATCGTTAGAGTTACACACAGTACCAGTGCCACAGTTACGCTGGTTCGGGCCGTAATAAGCGGCTTTTGGACCAATGTTGTTTGACTGGAAACCACGCACGGTGCTGGAACCACCGGCATAGAAGTTCTCGTAGAACGGCAGTTCTTTACCACCCAGACCATCGCCGTAACCCCAACGGGTACGACCCAGCACAACCCACGTATGATTGTCATTGATCGGGAAATAACTCGCCGTATCTAACGTCACTTTGTAGAACTCGTTATCGGAACCCGGAATGGTGACTTTACCATTCAGGTTGACGCGAGAACCATCCGTCGGGAAGTAACCGCGGTCAAGGTTGCTGTATGTCCAACCATAGTTCAGAGTGAAGTCATCTGCCGAGAAACTGTTGTCGTTGGCATTCATAGTTGGGTGCTGACCCACAGAATCCAGGTAGCGCCACATAGCTATCTGCGGCTGCATGTTCGACAGATCGTTATGCACGTAACCCAAACCAAGGCGCAGCGTGTTGTATTCATTCACCGGGAAGCCCAGTGTTGTATCCAGCCCGTAGCTCTTGTTGGTGTAGTCAGACAGGTCCGCGTCATCAGCTTTAAAGTCGTTGAAGAAGATACGACCACCAAGGCTAACACCATCCACCGTAAAGTATGGATCGGTCGCTGACAGTTCCGCGTAGGTCTGGTAATCGTTTTTGGTGCCGCTGATCCCAACCGAGTAGCCTGTACCCAACCAGTTATCCTGCTGAACACCGACCTGGAAGCTCACACCGCTTTCAGTACCGTAGCCAACACCGAAGTTGAAACTACCGGTGTTACGCTCTTTCACTTTATAGACAACGTCAACCTGATCCGGGCTGCCGGATACGCGCTGGGTGTCCACATCGACGGTCTCGAAGTAACCCAAGCGGTTCAGACGTTCTTTACCGGCATCAACGAGGTTGCTGCCCAGCCACGCCCCTTCCATCTGGCGCATTTCACGGCGCAGAACGGCATCTTTACTGGTGTCGTTGCCTTCGAAGCGGATCTTACGCACGTAGTAACGGTTACCGGAGTCGACGTTAACGTGCAGCTTCACGGTTTTGTCAGCGTCATTAATTTCTGGCTGAGTCTGTACGCGCGGATAGGCGTAGCCATAGCGACCCAGCAGTTTCTTAATGTCGTCTTCCATTTTGGTGACTTTGGTGCCGTTATACAGCTCACCCGGCTGCATCTTAGTCAGGCTTTCAATTTCCGCAGAATGCCCGGCCAGATTGCCTTTCACATCCACGCCGGCGATCTTGTACTGCTCGCCTTCGGTGATGTTGATGGTCACATAAATGCTTTTCTTATCCGGCGTCAGGCTAACCTGCGTGGAGTCAATATTGAAACGCGCATAGCCGCGATCCAGATAGTAGCTACGCAGGGTTTCGAGGTCCCCCGCCAGCTTTTGCTTCTGGTATTTACGATCGCCGACGACGTTCCACCACGGCACTTCATCACGCAGTTGGAATCGGGAGATCAGCTCATCTGTGGTAAACGCGTGGTTACCGACGATGTTGATCTGCTGGATTTTTGCGGAGACGCCTTCCTGGAACACCAGTTTCAGGTCAACACGGTTACGCGGCAGCGGCGTGACGACAGCTTTGACGCTGGCGCTGTATTTCCCGACGCTGTAGTAGAAATCTTCCAGCCCTTTCTCGATGTCGCCGAGGGTCGTGCGGTCGAGGGATTCCCCCACGCGTACGCCGGAAGCTTCAAGGTTCTGCTTCAGCATGTCATCTTTCACCGACTTGTTGCCGGAGAAGGTGATGCTGGCAATGGTTGGACGCTCTTTGACCTGCACAAGCAGCGTATTACCATCACGCAGCACTCGCACATCTTCAAAGTTGCCGGTGGCAAACAGTGAGCGGATTGTATTACTGATATCCTCGTCAGAGACGGTGTCGCCTACGCGAACCGGCATACTGAGGAGGGCCGCACCGACGGCGACTCGCTGCAGGCCTTCGAAATGAATGTCTTTCACCACGAACCCGTCTGCACCGTATACGGTGGCGCTGCTAAACAGCAGCGTCGCTATGAGGAGCTTTTTCATCGCCATCGTTGTTATGCGTTCTTCCTAACCTAATTCTCTCTATAAACGAGAGAAATCATTGAAAAGTGCAAGCCCCATTAATAGCACCAGCAAAATAGAGCCAATGCGATAACTGAAGTCCTGAACTCGCTCGGAAACCGGAGTGCCTTTCAGTTTCTCAACCGCCAAAAAGAGCAGGTGCCCGCCGTCAAGGACGGGAAGAGGAAACAGGTTAATGATCCCTAAGTTGACGCTGATAAGCGCCAGGAACATCAGGAAGTAAATTAACCCATATTCCGCCGACATACCTGCCCCTTGAGCTATGGAGATTGGCCCACTGAGGTTGTTCAGTTTTACATCACCGGTTATTAATTTCCCCAGCATGTTGACCGTCAGCTTCATCAGTTGCCAGGTTTTATCCGTGGCTTCTGCTACAGCGGTAAACGGCCCATACTGACGCACTGTTTTGTACTCGTCGGGCAGCGGGATAATTTTAGGTACTACCCCTGCAAACCCTTCTGCCTTCGCTTTACCCGGTTTTGTATCCGGTATCAGCGTCAAAGACAAGGGGCTCCCCTGTCTTTCAATCTCTAAGGCTAGCGGCTGACCTGGATTGTCACGCACCAGGTTAACAAACTCACTCCATTGAAGGAGTGGCTGACCGTTGACTTTAACGATCCTGTCCCCCGCTTGCAAACCTGCCTTATTGGCCGCGGACTGCGGCTGAACTTCGTCCAGCACGTTTTCAATTTGCGGACCACGGGGCCTGAATCCAAGTGATACGACCGGATCCTGCTTATCAGGCTCAAACTGCCAATGGCTTAGATCAAGGGTGACATCACGCGTTTGATTTGTCCCAAACGGCGCATAAGACACTCTCGCGCTCGCATCGCCAATCTTACCGATTAAAGCTAAACGAACAGCATCCCAATCAGGCGTTTCGATACCATCTATCGCTTTTAGTTCCATGCCGGCGCTAATTTGTGCTTCCGCCGCGATAGAGTTGGGGGTTATTTCACCGATCACTGGACGCAGGCTGGGAATGCCAATGATAAACACCAGCCAATAGGCAAAGATAGCGAAGATGAAGTTAGCGATTGGGCCAGCGGCGATAATCGCCGCTCGCTGAGAAACCGTTTTATTGTTAAAAGCAGCATGACGCATCTCCGGCAGCACCGGCTCAACGCGTTCATCCAGCATTTTAACGTAGCCACCCAGCGGGATCAGCGCGATAACAAATTCGGTTCCCTGACGGTCAGTACGACGCCAAAGCGCCTTACCAAACCCGATGGAGAAGCGTTCCACACGAACGCCACAGCGGCGAGCAACCCAAAAATGGCCGAACTCGTGCACGGTAATTAAAACACCCAGTGCAACGATAAACGCAGCCAAATTCCAGAGTATGCTCAACATAAAACCTTCCGTTAAATCGTCCTGAATACCAGAAGCAGCAGACAGGCAAACACCGGCACTGCCGCTGTCAGGCTGTCAATGCGGTCAAGAATACCACCATGTCCCGGGATAAGGTGACCACTATCTTTAATCCCTGCTTCGCGTTTGAACATACTTTCGGTCAAATCACCTAAAACGGAAGCCAGCGCGGCAACAATGGAACAGGTTAGCAGAACAACAGGTGCCACGTTCAAATTCGCCCACATGCCGAACAACAACGAGATGACGGCAGAAGTCGCAAGGCCACCAATAAACCCTTGCCAGGTCTTGCCAGGAGAAACCTTTGGCGCAAGTTTATGCTTGCCAAACATCTTCCCGAAGACATAAGCGCCAGAGTCTGCGCCCCAGACCAGGAACATCACATACAGTAACCAAACAGAGCCGCTGTAGTGGTTAATATCATAATGCCAGCTGCGCAACGCTACCATGCCCCAGAAGAAGGGAACAATGGTCAGCAGGCCAAAGACCAGGCGAAGCGGTTTGGAATTACGCCACAGCGCCGCAGAAGCCGGATAGAACAGAACCAGCAACAGCGCCGCTACCCACCACACTAGCGATGCCCAGAGTGAGAATTCGATTATCGGCAAATGCACCGAATGCCGATACTCCGGCAACGAAATCAGCATGACGGCAAGCAACAGACCACATAGCACCGCCAACCAGACACGTTGCGAACGCGCAACAAAACCGGCGAGTTGCCCCCATTCCCATGCGGCCAGCATACAAATCACCAGCGTAGCAATCGCAAATCCTACTGGCGGAAGCCAAAACAGCGCCGCGATGACAACGGGAATCATAATAAACGCGGAAATCAGGCGATACTTCAGCAAAAGTGACCCCCAACAGGCTTATTCACCACCAGGTGCTGTGCCACCAAAACGACGCTCTCGGTTTGCAAAAGCATTTAGCGCACCTTCAAAGTCTTGTTCATCGAAATCAGGCCAAAGAACATCGGTAAAATAAAGTTCCGCATAGGCAATTTGCCAGATGAGGAAGTTACTGATGCGATGCTCTCCTCCTGTCCTAATTACTAAATCTACGGGAGCCAGTTCATGCATGCAGATCTGCTGACCGAGCAGTTCTTCATCTATCTGATCCGGGCGCAATAAGCCTTCCTGCACCTGCGACGCAAGCTGTCGCACTCCCTGAATGATATCCCAACGCCCGCCATAATTCGCAGCGATATTGAGCGTCAGCCCAGTGTTCTCACTGGTTAATGCTTCAGCTTTTTTGATTCTTTCCTGCAGGCGGAGATTAAATCGGCTGGTATCGCCGATAATACGCAAGCGAACATTATGACGGTGCAGGCTTTTCACCTCACTGTCTAATGCCCAGACGAACAGCTCCATCAACGCGGTCACTTCCTGAGCGGGGCGGTTCCAGTTCTCGCTGCTAAAAGCGTAAAGCGTCAGCGCATCGATACCGTTATTCGCTGCAAAAGTCACAGCGCGGCGTACCGATTTCGCGCCAGCTTTATGACCGAAAACCCTCATTTTACCCTGACGCTTAGCCCATCGGCCGTTGCCATCCATGATGATGGCAACATGGCGGGCGCCATGCGTAGTTAAGGATTCGCTTAATTGTTGATTAGCAGACAACATAACGCGTAATGATTCCCTGAAAAAAATTAAGCGGTACTCAGGAATATTGAAGCCTGGTGCATAAAAAAGCCGTGTTGTGACACGGCTTCCCACTCAACGCTCAGTCACATCTGGCGATTAAGTGGCGCAGACTATATCACTGAAGCACAAAGCGAACAAATGGCGGCACTTCAGCCGGATGAATTATCACCGGCTTGAGAGGTGCATCACTTGTTTCCTGGCGATTTCACGAGCAACAGCGTCCACACTAAGCACTTCATCCACACTTTGTGGATCAGTTAAATTCATTTGATCCAGCACGCTGCGGTTCAGCACTGCGATATCCGTAAATCTGACCTGCTGATTCAGGAACGCCTCAACAACCACTTCGTTTGCCGCATTTAGCGCGGTTGTCGCCGCCTGCCCCTGCGCGCTGGCATCAATGGCTAACTTAAGGCATGGATAGCGCTCAAAATCTGGTTCCATGAAAGTCAGCGAACCGATTTTGCAGAAATCGAGTGGTGTAACACCAGATTCTACGCGCGCGGGGTAAGCCATCGCATGGGCAATAGGCGTACGCATGTCGGGCTCACCAAGCTGAGCCAGCACGCTGCCATCGCGGTAACGAACCATAGAATGAATGACAGACTGAGGGTGAATCAGCACTTCCATTTGTGCAGCTGAAGCGTTGAACAACCAGCGAGCTTCAATGTATTCGAGACCTTTGTTCATCATAGTGGCAGAGTCGACGGAAATCTTACGCCCCATCGACCAGTTCGGGTGGCTGCATGCCTGATCCGGCGTCATCGCCGCCAGGTCTGCATAAGCCGTTTCCCGGAACGGGCCCCCCGATCCGGTGAGGATAATAGACGACACGCCATTATCTTCGAGGCTAGCGTATCCCAGGTTACGCTGGATTGTTTCCGGCATACTCTGAAAAATGGCGTTATGTTCGCTATCGATAGGCAACAACTGCGCTTTGCTACGAGCAACCGCTTCCATAAACAAACGTCCGCAGGTAATCAGCGACTCTTTGTTCGCCAGCAGAACCTGCTTACCGGCGGAGATAGCGGCAAGCGTTGAAGACAGCCCTGCCACGCCCACAATAGCAGCCATCACCTGATCCACTTCGTCAAGCGTAGCAACTTCGCAAGCGGCCTGCTCACCGGCCAAGACTTCAGTTTTACTCCCCTGCTCTTTCAGGGTACGACGGACTTCCGCCGCCGCAGACTCACTGGCCATGACCGCATACTTCGGCGAGAACGCCAGGCACTGCTCCACCATTTTCCCGACATTAGTGCCCGCAACCAGAGCCGTAACGGCAAATTTTTCAGGATTATGACGAACGACGCTAAGCGTGCTGACGCCAATAGAGCCGGTGGAACCAAGAATAGTGAGCTGCTTCATGAGGTACTCGGGGTCGTAAAATGAAGGATTAATGGCGCAATAGTTTGCGGCGCGGGACGCCCATTGTCTACGCCTTTACTTGACGTTTTTATAAAGCAAAACGCCGCCCGTAAACGCTTCGCGGTGCGCGAGGGCTTACTGGGCGGCGAATTTTCCACAGAAAATGTGGATTAGAACTGCATCAGCTCAGTTTCTTTTTCAGACAGAGCCGCATCCACTTTCTTGATAGCAGCATCAGTCAGCTTCTGCACGTCGTCCTGAGAACGGCGATCGTCATCTTCACTGATCTCTTTGTCTTTCAACAGCGCTTTAACTTTATCGTTAGCGTCGCGGCGAACGTTACGAACAGCCACGCGTGCGCCTTCGGCTTCGCCACGTACCACTTTGATCAGGTCTTTACGACGCTCTTCGGTCAGCGGAGGCAGTGGAACACGGATATCGGTGCCCGCAGAGCTTGGGTTCAGACCAAGGTCAGAGGCCATGATCGCTTTCTCTACCGCCGGGCCCATAGAACGATCGAAGACGTTGATCTTCAGAGTACGGGTATCTTCAACGGTGACGCTGGCCAGTTGGCGCAGCGGCGTTGGTGTGCCGTAGTATTCTACGACGATGCCGTCCAGCAGGCTTGGAGAAGCGCGGCCGGTACGGATTTTGCTGATTTGGTTTTTAAACGCTTCGACGCATTTATCCATACGCACTTCAGCATCTTTTCTGATATCGCTAATCACGTTACGAATCCTTGAAAACTGGTTTAAGGCAGACCACGCTTATTCTCTGCAGCTGCAACGCCGCAGGCTAAGTATAGCCCTGTTTATTCCTGGCTGTAGATAAAGCCAAATCTTACCCTGATTACCGGGCAACTGAAATTATTCAGTAATTAAAGTGCCTTCTTTCTCACCCATTACCACACGACGTAGCGCACCCGGCTTGTTCATGTTGAACACGCGGATCGGCAATTTGTGGTCACGAGCAAGGGTGAACGCGGCAAGATCCATCACTTTCAGCTCTTTATCCAGCACTTCACTGTAGGTCAGCTGATCGTACATGGTTGCAGCAGGATCTTTTGCCGGATCGGCGGTAAACACGCCATCCACTTTAGTGGCTTTCAGTACCACATCTGCTTCGATTTCGATTCCACGCAGGCAGGCCGCAGAGTCAGTGGTAAAGAACGGGTTACCGGTACCGGCAGACAGGATAACTACGCGGTTAGCGCGCAGCAGGCTGATCGCTTCAGCCCAGCTGTAGTTATCACAAACGCCATTCAATGGAATAGCGGACATCAGGCGGGCGTTCACATAGGCGCGGTGGAGCGCATCGCGCATCGCCAGGCCATTCATTACGGTCGCCAGCATGCCCATGTGGTCGCCCACGACGCGGTTCATGCCGGCTTTAGCCAGGCCCGCACCACGGAATAAATTACCACCGCCGATTACCACCCCGACCTGAATGCCAAGTTCCACCAGCTCTTTAATTTCCTGAGCCATACGGTCCAGAATACTCGCGTCAATACCAAAGCCTTCTGTGCCTTGCAGAGCTTCGCCGCTCAGTTTGAGCAGAATACGTTTGTAGACGGGTTTTGCATTGGTAGCCATGTTTCTTTCCTGAGAACAGTCAACGAATGGGGGATGGTTAATTCTGGCGACATTCTGTCGCATTTCAGCCCGCTCGCCTAACGGAGCGCTCTGAAATTGTAAGGCTGGATAAAAAGGAACCGCCGGTTGGCGGTTCCTTTTAAACCATTAAGACTGCTTGGACATGGCAGCAACTTCTGCTGCAAAGTCAGTCTCAACTTTCTCGATACCTTCACCCACTTCGAAGCGGATGAAGTTAGTTACGTCAGCATTGTGCTCTTTCAGCAGCTGAGCAACAGTTTTGCTTGGGTCCATAACGAACGGCTGACCAGTCAGAGAAACTTCACCGGTGAATTTCTTCATGCGGCCTTCAACCATTTTCTCTGCGATTTCTTTTGGTTTACCGGACTGCATCGCGATGTCCAGCTGAACCTGGTACTCTTTCTCTACAACTTCTGCAGAAACGTCTTCAGGCTTAACGAACTCAGGCTTGCTTGCAGCGATGTGCATGGCCAGCTGTTTAACCAGCTCTTCATCAGCACCTTTAGCGGCAACCAGAACACCGATACGTGCGCCGTGCTGGTAAGAACCCAGAACTTCGCCTTCCAGGGAAGAAACGCGACGGATGTTGATGTTCTCACCGATTTTAGCAACCAGTGCAACGCGCTCTTCTTCAAACTGCGCTTTCAGAACTTCAACGTCGGTGATTTTACCCGCGACTGCTGCATCCAGAACTTTGTTAGCAAATGCCTGGAAACCGCCGTCTTTAGCAACGAAGTCAGTCTGGCAGTTAACTTCCAGAATCACGCCGTAGTTGCCGTCGATCTTAGTGATGATCACGCCGTCAGCAGCAACGTTGCCTGCTTTTTTAGCCGCTTTGATCGCACCGGATTTACGCATGTTCTCGATTGCCAGCTCGATGTCGCCGTTGGCTTCGGTCAGCGCTTTTTTACAATCCATCATGCCAGCGCCAGTACGCTCACGCAGCTCTTTTACCAGGGATGCGGTAATTTCAGCCATTCTAAAATCCTCGGAGATGTTGCCTGCCCGGCGCATTGGCCAGACGGGCTTAAAAGTGAAAAAGGGGCCATAAAAAGGCCCCTAACCAAACTAGATACTACCTGGTTAAATAAGGGCTCTAGCGAGCGTGCCTTATTATTCTGCTTCTACGAAGCTTTCTTCCGCCTGGGAAGCCAGATCCTGAGAACGGCCTTCACGAACGGTTGCAGCTACAGCGCCCAGGTACAGGCTAACAGCACGGATAGCATCGTCGTTACCAGGGATAACGAAATCAACACCGTCCGGATCAGAGTTGGTATCAACGATAGCAAATACTGGGATACCCAGGTTGTTTGCTTCTTTGATAGCGATGTGCTCGTGATCGGCATCGATAACAAACAGTGCGTCCGGCAGGCCGCCCATGTCTTTGATACCGCCCAGGCTGTTTTCCAGCTTGTCCAGCTCACGAGTGCGCATCAGCGCTTCTTTCTTAGTCAGCTTGTCGAAAGTACCGTCTTGAGCCTGAGTTTCCAGGTCTTTCAGACGTTTGATGGACTGACGAACGGTTTTCCAGTTAGTCAGCATGCCGCCCAACCAGCGATGGTTCACGAAGAACTGATCGCAGCTGTTAGCAGCGTCTTTCACCGCTTCGCTTGCAGCGCGTTTAGTACCAACGAAAAGGATTTTGCCTTTGCGAGAAGAAATCTTGTTCAGTTCAGCCAGAGCTTCGTTGAACATTGGTACAGTTTTCTCAAGGTTGATGATGTGAACTTTGTTACGTGCGCCGAAGATGAAAGGCTTCATTTTCGGGTTCCAGTAACGGGTCTGGTGACCGAAGTGAACACCAGCCTTGAGCATGTCGCGCATGGAAACAGTAGCCATGTTTTAAAACCTCTATATAAAGTATGGGGTTATGCCTCCACGTATCCCATATTGCCGACCCCAAAGGGCACCCCGGAATATGTGTCGATACGTGTGTGTTATTTACACAAAGTGAGCGTATTTGGCTGTACCCGAAAAATCGGAATACAAGTCCGGCGCGCTTTATACCATAAATGGCGCCCAGACTCCAATAGTTGTTGCCGTGATACGCACTTGATGATTCTCAATTTTGCAGGGAGACGCCCCCCCTGATACCATTACAGCAACTTCCCTGCTCATTTCATGTCGACGTTATCGACATCTGCGGATCTGATATGGCTATCTCAATTAAGACACCTGAAGAAATCGAAAAAATGCGCGTCGCTGGCCGCCTGGCTGCCGAAGTGCTGGAAATGATCGAATCCCACGTTAAACCGGGCATTACCACCGGCGAGCTGGATCGCATCTGTAATGATTACATCGTGAATGAACAGCAGGCTATTTCCGCTTGTCTGGGCTATCACGGCTTCCCAAAATCCGTCTGTATCTCTATCAACGAAGTGGTTTGCCACGGCATTCCAGATGATGAAAAAGTGCTGAAAGACGGTGATATCGTCAATATCGACGTAACCGTTATCAAAGACGAATACCACGGCGACACCTCTAAGATGTTCATCGTAGGCAAGCCGACGATTCTCGGCGAACGCCTGTGCCGCATCACCCAGGAAAGCCTGTATCTCGCGCTGCGCATGGTGAAACCGGGCATCCGCCTGCGCACGCTCGGCGCAGCAATCCAGAAGTTTGTTGAAGCAGAAGGTTTCTCCGTCGTACGTGAGTACTGTGGCCACGGCATTGGTCGCGTATTCCATGAGGAACCTCAGGTACTTCACTATGACGCAGATGACGGCGGCGTAGTGCTTCAGCCGGGCATGACCTTCACTATTGAACCGATGGTTAACGCCGGTGATTACCGCATTCGCACTATGAAAGACGGCTGGACGGTGAAAACCAAAGATCGCAGCTTGTCTGCTCAATACGAGCATACTATTGTGGTGACGGAGAACGGCTGCGAGATTATGACCCTGCGTAAAGATGACACCATCCCGGCAGTGATTTCGCATAACGAATGATGCCCTGACGTCAGTCAGCAATCTAAGCCGGCCCTGAGCCGGCTTTTTTTATGGGTAGCGCACAATGAGTCCAGCTTTGCCAGAGCAGTTTGCCAACACCACCGAACCCGAGATCGCCGGCCAGCCGGACTATCCAAACAGCTGGCAGGAAGCCGAACTTAACTGCGCAGACATCAAGTCGCACTTAGACACTTTCCAGAAATGGCTGGGTAAAGCCTTCGATAGCGGCGTTTCCGCTGAACGGCTTATAGATGCCCGCACCGAATTTATCGATCAGCTGCTGCAGCGGCTGTGGATTGCCTACGGCTTTGCCGATGTTCCCGAAGCCGCGCTGGTTGCCGTGGGCGGCTATGGCCGCGCCGAGCTTCACCCGCTGTCTGATATCGATCTCCTGATTCTGAGTAGAAAACGGCTAACGGACGCCCAGGCGCAGAGTATCGGCGAGTTGCTGACCCTGCTTTGGGACGTGAAGCTGGAAGTGGGCCACAGCGTACGTACGCTGGAAGAGTGCCTGCTGGAAGGCTTGTCCGATCTGACGGTCGCCACTAACCTCATCGAATCTCGCTTGTTAATTGGCGATGTCGCCCTGTTCCTTGAGCTTCAGAAACACATTTTCAGCGAAGGTTTCTGGCCGTCGGCCAAATTCTTTGCCGCCAAAGTCGAAGAGCAAAACGAGCGTCACCAGCGCTATCACGGCACCAGCTACAACCTTGAGCCCGACATCAAAAGCAGTCCTGGCGGCCTGCGTGACATTCACACGCTGCAGTGGGTTGCCCGCCGTCACTTCGGCGCCACCTCCATGGGCGAAATGGTGGACTTTGGTTTCCTGACTGAAGCAGAGCGTAAAGAGCTGGATGAATGCCAGCATTTGCTGTGGCGCATTCGCTTTGCCCTGCATCTGGAAGTCAATCGCTACGACAACCGGCTGCTGTTTGACCGCCAGCTTAGCGTGGCCCAGCGCCTGCATTACAGCGGCGAAGGCAACGAGCCGGTCGAACACATGATGAAGGACTTCTACCGCGTCACTCGCCGCGTGGGCGAATTGAACCAGATGCTTTTGCAACTGTTCGATGAAGCCATTTTGGCGCTCGATGCCAGCGAAAAACCGCGCCCGCTGGATGATGACTTCCAGCTTCGCGGCACGCTTATCGATCTGCGGGATGAAACCCTGTTTATGCGCGAGCCGCAGGCTATTCTGCGCATGTTTTACATGATGGTGCGTAACCGCGACATCACCGGCATTTACTCCACGACGCTGCGCCACCTTCGTCACGCCCGCCGTCACCTGACCCAACCGCTCTGCTACATCCCGGAAGCGCGCGAGCTGTTTCTGGTGATGCTGCGTCATCCTGGCGCGGTAAGCCGTGCGCTGGTGCCAATGCATCGCCATAGCGTGCTATGGGCCTATATGCCGCAGTGGTCGCATATTGTCGGTCAGATGCAGTTCGACCTGTTCCACGCCTACACCGTGGATGAACACACCATTCGCGTCCTGCAAAAGCTGGAAAGCTTCGCGAAAGAAGAAACTCGCTCTAAGCACCCGCTGTGCGTCGATCTTTGGCCGCGCCTTTCCCATCCTGAGCTGATTTTAATCGCCGCTCTCTTCCACGATATCGCCAAAGGGCGAGGCGGCGATCATTCCGTGCTGGGCGCGCAGGATGTGCTGAAATTTGCCGAGCTTCATGGCCTTAACTCCCGGGAAACTCAGTTGGTTGCGTGGCTGGTCCGTCAGCATCTACTGATGTCCGTCACCGCTCAGCGCCGTGATATTCAGGATCCTGAAGTCATTAAACAGTTTGCCGAAGAGGTGCAGACCGAAAACCGCCTGCGCTATCTGGTCTGCCTGACGGTGGCGGATATCTGCGCAACCAACGAAACGCTGTGGAACAGCTGGAAGCAAAGCCTGCTGCGTGAGCTGTACTTCGCCACCGAGAAACAGCTGCGCCGCGGGATGCAGAACAGCCCGGATATGCGCGAACGTGTTCGTCACCACCAGCTTCAGGCGCTTGCCCTGCTGCGGATGGACAACATTAATGAGGAAGCGCTGCATCACATCTGGGCGCGCTGCCGGGCAAACTACTTTGTTCGCCATACGCCAAACCAGATCGCGTGGCATGCCCGGCATTTGCTGAAGCACGATCTTAGTCAGCCAATGATCCTGCTGAGCCCGCAGGCAACGCGCGGCGGCACGGAGATCTTTATCTGGAGCCCGGACAGGCCTTATCTGTTTGCCGCCGTCTGCGCCGAACTCGACCGTCGTAATCTCAGCGTTCACGACGCGCAGATCTTCACGACCCGCGACGGTATGGCGATGGACACCTTTATCGTGCTCGAGCCCGACGGCAGCCCGCTGTCCATTGACCGACACAATATTATTCGCCACAGCCTCGAACAGGCGATCACCCAGACGACCTGGCAGCCACCGCAGCCACGCCGTCAGTCGGCAAAACTGCGTCACTTTACCGTCGATACCGAAGTCAATTTCCTGCCAACGCACACCGACCGGCGTACGTTCCTTGAGCTGATTGCGCTCGATCAGCCGGGTCTTTTGGCCAGGGTGGGTGAAGTGTTCGCCGACCTCGGTATTTCGCTCTACGGGGCGAGAATTACGACAATTGGTGAGCGAGTAGAAGATTTATTTATAATCGCCACCGCAGACCGGCGTGCACTTAATAATGTGCTCCAGCAGGAAGTGCAGCAACGGTTGACAGCGGCCCTTAATCCAAACGATAAATAACGGTCTTTTATTTTTTACCTTTTTAGCCCGAAAGCGACAGTCAAGTTGATTGTCGCCCAAAAGTTGAAAGGTAAGTCACAATCAGGAAATGTTCATCATGCAGCAGCTACAAAATGTAATCGAAACCGCTTTCGAGCGTCGCGCCGAGATCACCCCGGCAAATGTTGATACCGTGACCCGCGAAGCGGTAAATCAGGTGATTGCCCTGCTCGACAGCGGTGCGCTGCGCGTTGCTGAAAAAATTGATGGCCAGTGGGTTACTCACCAGTGGCTGAAGAAGGCGGTACTGCTTTCTTTCCGCATTAACGACAACAAAGTTATCGAAGGTGCAGAAAGCCGCTATTTCGATAAAGTCCCGATGAAATTCGCCGACTACGACGAAGCGCGCTTCCAGAAAGAAGGTTTCCGCGTTGTGCCACCGGCGGCAGTACGCCAGGGCGCGTTCATCGCACGTAACACCGTGCTGATGCCATCCTACGTCAATATCGGTGCTTATGTTGATGAAGGCACCATGGTCGACACCTGGGCAACCGTGGGCTCTTGCGCGCAGATCGGTAAAAACGTTCACCTGTCCGGCGGTGTCGGCATCGGTGGCGTACTGGAACCACTGCAGGCTAACCCAACCATCATCGAAGACAACTGCTTCATCGGCGCGCGTTCCGAAGTGGTTGAAGGCGTGATCGTTGAAGAAGGTTCCGTGATCTCCATGGGCGTTTACATCGGCCAAAGCACCCGCATCTATGATCGCGAAACCGGTGAAGTCCACTACGGCCGCGTGCCAGCAGGCTCCGTTGTCGTTTCCGGCAACCTGCCTTCTAAAGACGGCTCTTACAGCCTGTACTGTGCGGTGATCGTGAAGAAAGTAGACGCCAAAACCCGCGGTAAAGTGGGTATCAACGAACTGCTGCGTACCATCGACTAAGTTTTTTGCTCCAAAAGGCGGGTTATCCCGCCTTTTTTGCATCTGGCACTAGCGGAAAAGGAATTTTCCGTTAACTCTCTAATGGTTATTGATATTGAAGGGTACCGCTTATGTACGATAATTTAAAAAGTCTGGGTATTACCAATCCTGATGAAATCGATCGTTACAGCCTCCGGCAGGAAGCCAACAACGATATCCTGAAAGTCTATTTCCAGAAGGATAAGGGCGAGTTTTTTGCCAAAAGCGTGAAGTTTAAATACCCACGCCAGCGCAAAACCGTGGTGGCCGATGGCGTAGGCCAGGGCTACAAAGAAGTGCAGGAGATCAGCCCCAACCTGCGCTATGTCATCGATGAACTCGATCAGCTTTGCCAGCGTGACCGCACCGAAGTCGATCTTAAGCGTAAGATCCTCGACGATTTGCGCCACCTCGAGTCCGTGGTGACCAACAAGATCAGCGAAATTGAATCCGATCTGGAAAAACTGACTCGCAATAAGTAGTGCAGAACTCAATAAAAAAAGGGCCGCAAACGCGGCCCTTTTCAGCTCTACACGAAGATTACTGCATCAGAAGGTAAATCTGCGCATCACCGCGCTGGATGCTCAGCGCCATCACCGACGGCTTGCTGTCCATCACTTTACGCAGCTCAGCGATATTGTTCACCGCCTGCTGGTTCACGCCGACGATAATGTCACCTTTTTTCAGGCCAATACGCGCGGCCGGGGTATTTGGCTTCACGCTGGTGACCTGCACGCCTTTCTGGTCTTTACCGCCGCGGTTGCTCATCTCCGCACCTTCAATACCGGTGAAGATAGTGGCGGCATCAACCTGATTCTGAGTGCTTTGCTGCAGCTCCAGACTCACCGTCACTGGCTTGCCATCACGCAGCAGACCCAGCGAGATTTTGCTGCCCACTGGCATAGAACCCACTTCTGCGCGCAGTGCGGCAAAACTACTGATCGCCTTGCCGTTCAGCGTGGTGATCACATCCCCTGCTTTGATCCCTGCTTTAGCCGCGGAAGAGTTCGGCATGACCTGGCTGACAAACGCGCCACGCTGAGCGTCGACTTTCATCGCTTTCGCCAGCTCGGAGTTCAGCTCAGTGCCCATAATCCCCAGCTCGCCGCGACGAACCTGACCGTACTGCACCATCTGAGCGGTCAGGTTTTTCACCATGTTACTCGGGATAGCAAAGCCGATACCGATGTTGCCGCCGTCCGGGGCCAGAATCGCCGTGTTGATACCGATAAGCTCGCCGTTCAGGTTAACCAGCGCCCCGCCGGAGTTACCGCGGTTGATCGCCGCATCGGTCTGGATAAAGTTTTCGTAGTTTTCCACGTTCAGGCCGCTACGGCCCAGCGCAGAAACGATACCGGAGGTCACGGTTTCGCCCAGGCCATATGGGTTACCGATGGCTACGGTGTAATCACCTACGCGCAGCGCGTCGGAGTCGGCAATTTTAATCGCCGTCAGGTTTTTAGGATCCTGCAGCTGAATCAGCGCGATATCGGAGCGTGGGTCTTTACCCACCACTTTGGCGTCAAACTTACGGCCATCGCTTAGCTGAACTTTAATCACGGTGGCGTTATCCACCACGTGGTTGTTGGTCACGACATAGCCTTTCGCCGCATCAATAATTACCCCAGAGCCCAGGGCCATAAACTTCTGCTGCTGGCTGCCTCCGTCACCACCACCGCCCTGAGCACCACCGCCCTGGCAGAAAGGTGAGCTTTGGAACGGCGAACCGTCCTGGCAGAACGGGGAATTATCGCCGAAGAATTGCTGGAAATTACGCCCCATACGCGGAGTATTTACCGTTGTGCTCCCTTCAACGTTGATACTCACCACTGAAGGCATCACCTGCTCCAGCATCGGCGCGAGGCTTGGCAGCGGCTGCGCAGCAGATGCGGAAGAGGCCGTCTCAGCGGCGGAGGCAGACATCGGACTCAGCGCCAAACCCAGACTAAGAGCCAGCGCACTCATTGCTAACGTGGTTTTTTTCATGGAATCATCTCAACTTTCAAATAACGCAAAATTGCTGTGTTGGTACACCATTCAGAGTGAAGTTTACGCGCTAAGTTCAGCGCTTAAGTGCATGGAAAAAGTAAAAATTTATTCTCTATCTTTACAAAACTCCCGAGAAAACTCACTCCACCGCCATCAGGCGTCGATACTCATCCCAGGCATATAAATCGGTCATTCCACTGATGTAATCCTGAATAAGCCTTGCACGGAAATAGTATTCCCACACGGAAAAATCAAGGCTTGCCGGGTGCAAAGCGCTCACCGCTTCTACATAGGCAAGCCTATGTTTAGTTGAAAGTTTGTGGAAAAGTCTTGATTCAATAGGCAGACGACGCAGGCTTTCCTTGCTCACCAGCTCCGTGAAGTCCTCCGTTGAAAGCTCGAGTAAGGGACTGTAAATATCCAGTAAACCGCTGATAACCCGATAACCCTGCAGCTCCAGTTGCTCAATATCCGGGTGGCTGAAGACCTGCCGCACGGCCACCTGCTTGTACAGCTCCAGCAGTCGGGCATACGGGCTGTCGTCCTCCAGCAGCGCATGATTGAACTCACCGGAATAAATCTCAGGCAAATTGTCGATAAAACGCTGGGCGGCATACGGCGCCAGTTTGTTTAGCGTATTGACACGCAGGTACATAAAGAACTGATCTTCCGCACTGCGGCGCATTTGGTTGGTGCGGGATTTCTCCCAGGCATCTTTGACTACCAGCTCAAAGAGATCGCCTTTCTTCTGCTCGCCCCAGGACTCGCTCAGATGCTGATAAAGCTGCTCGACGCTGAAAATACGTTTCTCAACGGCATCTTCGAGATCCGCCACGCAGTAAGAAATATCGTCCGCTGCCTCCATGATCCAGGTTAGCGGAAAACGGCTGTACTCGCCCAGGTTCAACTCTTTGCGCAGGCGCTCGATGTATCCTTCTTCCGACAAATAAAAGCCCGGCTTCTTCATCAAATAAGCGTGGCTTGCTGGCGGCTTTTGGGCAAACCAGGCCGGGCGGGTGTATTTGAGAATGCAGCCGACCTGCGCCCAGGTCAGGTTCATCCGCAGCAGGCTGTGCACCAGCCGGATGCCTTGCGCATTCCCTTCAAAATGGCACAAGTCCTGGCGAACTTTGCTGCGTAACGTATTTAATCCCTCTTCGCCTTCGCGCAGCCGGAGCACATCCACCTTGCAGCGATCGTCACTGCGTGGCTGTCCGCCGCTGTCTTTCGGCTGCAGACGCTGGCGGAACCAGTCGTTAATCGCCGACTCGCCAAAATGCCCGAACGGCGGATTGCCGATGTCATGCATCAGGCAGGCCATTTCCACTATGCTTTCAAACGGGCCAGTTAGCTCATCCAGCCCATATTTCCCCAGCGCCTTCTGCTCTTTCAGGCGGCTAAGGATCTCTTTGGCAATGTAGCGCCCGACCTGCTGCACCTCCAGCGAATGGGTAAGACGGGTGCGCACGGCAGCATTACGCTCCAGCGGGAAGACCTGCGTTTTCTGCTGCAGGCGGCGAATTGCGGGAGAATTAATGATCCTGCCGCGATCGCTTTCGAAGATACGCAGGATCTCAAGTTCGCTCTTCTCTCCTTCGGGCGAGCGGAAGCGTCGGTGCCAGTTAATTTTTTTGCGGAAGTCTATTTCGCTCATGCCCACTCCTGTTCCGTTGATAAGGAGACTGTATGCCATGATAGACTATGCCCCGAAAATTGAGTCATGTTCCACCACATTAGCGAGTATCTCTATGAAAGCAGGCATTATTGGTGCAATGGAAGAAGAAGTTACGCTGCTGCGTGACAAAATCGAAAACCGCCACACTCTGAGCATCGCCGGTTGCGAAATTTATACCGGGACGCTGAACGGCGTTGAAGTCGCGCTGCTGAAGTCCGGCATCGGCAAAGTTTCTGCGGCCATGGGTGCTACGCTGCTGCTGGAACACTGCAAGCCAGACGTGATCATCAACACCGGTTCCGCAGGTGGCCTGGCGCCGACGCTGAAAGTGGGTGATATCGTGGTATCTGAAGAAGTGCGTTATCACGATGCTGACGTCACTGCTTTCGGTTACGAATATGGCCAGATGGCGGGCTGCCCGGCAGCTTTCATTGCCGATAAAAAGCTTATTGAGGCAGCAGAAACCTGCATTAAAGAGCTGGATCTGCACGCGGTTCGCGGCCTGATCGTCAGCGGCGATGCGTTTATTAACGGCTCAGTGGCGCTGGCAAAAATTCGCCACAACTTCCCGCAGGCCGTGGCGGTAGAAATGGAAGCGACGGCCATCGGCCACGTTTGCCATAACTTCAACACGCCGTTTGTGGTTGTACGCGCCATCTCCGACGTGGCCGATCAGCAGTCCCACCTGAGCTTCGAAGAATTCCTGGCCGTCGCCGCCAGGCAATCCACCCTGATGGTGGAAAAACTGGTTCAGCACCTGGCTCGTGGCTAAGCTCATCCTTTGGCGCGGGGCGACCGCCCTGCTCCTTTGCCTCCCGGCGCTGCTGTTTGCGGCGCCTCGGGTCATCTCCCTCTCTCCCGCTAATACAGAACTGGCCTTCGCCGCCGGTATCACCCCTATTGCGGTGAGCGCTTACTCTGATTACCCGCCGCAGGCAAAGCAGATTGAACAGTTAGCCAACTGGCAGGGCGTGAACTTCGAGCGCATCGTTGCCCTGAAACCGGACGCAGTCCTCGCCTGGCGAGCTGGTAACCCGGACAGGCAGGTAAACCAACTGGTTTCGCTGGGCATTAAGGTCATCTGGCTGGATCCTAAAAGCGTTGCCGACGTTGAGGCCGCGCTGCGTCAGCTAGCCCCGCTCAGTCCAACACCAGAAAAGGCAATCAAAGCCGCAGAGACGCTATCCCGGCAGTTTGCAGAGCTAAAAACTCGCTACAGCCATACCCAAAGCAAAAAAGTGTTCCTGCAGTTCAGCCAGCAGCCGCTGTTTACCACCAGCAAAGATTCCATTCAGAACGAAGTCGTTGAGCTTTGCGGTGGGCGCAATATTTTCGCTGACAGCCGGGTTCCCTGGCCGCAGGTCAGTCGCGAGCAGGTTCTGACGCGTCAGCCGCAGGCTATTATTATCTCGGGCGATGCGAGCAATATTCCGTCGGTGCAGCAGTTCTGGAGTAATCAGTTGAAAGTTCCGGTTATTGCCGTGAATGATGACTGGTTTACTCGCTCGGGCCCGCGTATTATCCTCGCCGCAAAACAGCTCTGCGAAGAGCTGGCGAAAGCTTAACGTCATGCTCTGAGGGTCATAAATGCTGGTCTATTGGCTGGATATTGTCGGTACCGCCGTGTTCGCTATTTCCGGCGTTTTGTTGGCCGGAAAGCTGCGGATGGATCCCTTTGGCGTGCTGGTGCTTGGGGTGGTTACCGCGGTAGGCGGGGGAACTATCCGCGATATGGCGTTAGCCAACGGCCCGGTATTCTGGGTGAAAGATCCCACGGACCTTGTCGTCGCCATGGTGACCTGTATGCTGACGATCGTCCTGGTTCGCCAGCCGCGACGCCTGCCTAAGTGGGTACTTCCCGTACTGGATGCCGTCGGCCTGGCGGTGTTTGTTGGCATCGGCGTCAATAAAGCGTTTCTGGCCCATGCCAGCCCTCTGGTTGCAATCTGCATGGGCGTAATCACTGGCGTAGGCGGCGGGATCATCCGCGACGTATTGGCCCGTGAAGTCCCGATGATTCTGCGCACCGAGATTTATGCCACCGCCTGTATTATTGGCGGTATCGTCCACGCCACGGCTTACCACACCTTTAACGTCCCGCTGGAGCAGGCCAGTATGATTGGTATGGTGGTCACGCTGGCGATTCGCCTGGCGGCCATCTACTGGCACCTTAAACTGCCGACCTTTGCGCTAAATGACCGACAATAGCGATAAAAAAAGCCGCGTTTGATACGCGGCTTTTTTATTTCAGCAACTTATCAGATGCTGAAGGAGGAACCACACCCGCAGGTGCTTTTCGCGTTCGGGTTAGTCACCACGAAGCGGGAGCCTTCCAGGCCTTCGCTGTAATCCACCGCGCCACCGACCAGGTATTGCAGGCTCATTGGATCCACAACCAGGGCAACGCCCTGCTTCTCGATGGTCATATCGCCGTCGTTGATCTGGTCGTCAAAGGTAAAGCCATACTGGAAGCCGCTGCAACCACCACCGGTGATATAGACGCGAAGTTTCAGATTCGGGTTCTCTTCGTCTGCAATCAGACTTTTCACTTTATTGGCTGCGGCTTCGGTAAACTGCAGCGGCAGCGCTACTACGTCATCACTCATTTTTTGCTCCCAACAATTAACAAGTCGGGCAGAAAACAACCCGCACTTTTGCGGCATTATCTAATACCCGAGTAATTCGTTCAAGTATTCTGCCCGGCGGAAGCCTGCTCGCCTGCTCGCGCTTTCTCAGCTTCTTGTTTTGCCAGAGTTCTTGCCAGAATCACCGAGTATAGCGGTTTCCCGCCCAAAAATTGTGCCAACAGTGTCGCCCCAAGACAGGTGATAATCATTGGCAGAATGAGCTGGTAATTATCCGTCATCTCAAGCACCAGCACGATAGCGGTGAGCGGTGCACGCAGTGAGGCGGCGAGTAACGCTCCCATTCCGGCAATCGCAAAGGTGCCCATATCAAGATGATACGCGGGGAACCAGGCGGCACAAGCCGTGCCAAACGCGGTGCCAAGCAGCGTGCCCAGCGCCAGCATCGGGGCAAAAATACCGCCCGGTGCACCGGAGGAGAAACAGAGTAAAGTGGTGATGACCCGAGCGATGAAAAGGAACAGCAGCATGCCGATGGTGTAATTCCCCACGGCCGCAATCGGGATAAGGCTAAACCCGCCGCCGGACGCCGCCTGCTGAATAAGCCCTAGCACACCGCAAAGCCCGCCAATAAGCCCGCCGATCAGCACCCACTTCTTAATGTTGCCGCCGTGAATGCGCTGGAACATATCCTGAGCGCCGATCACCAGCCGGTTAAACACCACGCCGACAATGCCAAAAATCATGCCGAGGATCAGATACAGCCAGAGCGTGTTGACCGGCGCATCCGCCAGCTTACCCACCTGAATCACCGTGGTTTCGGTATTAAAGATCCGGAACACGATGCTCGACATAATCACGCCGATAAACACCGCTTTTATCGAAACCAGGTTATAGCGGAACTGGGTACGCATCTCTTCGATGATAAACAGGATCCCGGCCAGCGGCGCATTAAATGCCGCAGACAGCCCGGCAGCAGCGCCAGTTGCCAGCAGCGAATGACGAGCTTCCGCACTTTTCATGCGGAAAATGTCTGTCACCATACGCCCGATGTTACCGCCAAGCTGTACGGTCGGCCCTTCACGCCCCAGCACCATTCCCGCGCCGAGCGTGCCCATCCCGCCGATGAATTTCACCGGGATCACGCGCCACCAGCGCACCGGCCGCAAATCCTCCAGTGCCCCTTCGATTTCAGGAATGCCCGACCCACCGGCTTCAGGCGCGAAACGACGCACCAGAAAATAGCCGACCATCGCCAGCAGCGCCGAGCTGATAAACGCCAGCGGCCATACCAGCCAGGCGCTGTCCGCGACCTGCGCCAGCATACCGATACGGTGCTGAAGCACCCAGTTAACCGACTTCTCAAACGCCACGCCGACCAGGCCCGCCAGCGTGCCAACCACCGCGGCCATCAGCAAAATCATTAGCGGCATTTTATCCTGGCCAATCAGACGACGCAGAATCGCTCCGCGACGCTGTTGGACGCTTTGCGCCTGATCGAGAGAGTTATGGGCTAAATTCATGGTTCCGAACCGGTTAGTCATACAAATAAGGCGGGCATTTTACCCACAGAAAAGACCTTCGTCTTATTAAATTAGCTAATAAACCGTAACGTTTGATTTGGGCAAATATTTCAACGCGAGGCAGGTTTCACATAGAATAGCCCGCTGTCACCATTTCCACGAATCAGGAGCCGATTCATGAGTAAGTCTGAAAACCTGTACGCCGCAGCCCGCCAGGTCATTCCCGGCGGCGTTAACTCTCCGGTACGCGCCTTTACTGGCGTAGGCGGAGTGCCTCTGTTTATCGAGCGTGCGGACGGGGCTTACCTGTATGACGCAGACGGTAAAGCCTATATCGATTACGTTGGTTCATGGGGCCCAATGGTGCTCGGCCACAACCACCCGGCGATCCGCAACGCGGTCATTGAAGCCGTTGAGCGCGGCCTGAGCTTTGGGGCGCCAACCGAAATGGAAGTGAAAATGGCGGAGCTGGTTTGTGAGCTGGTGCCGACCATGGACATGGTTCGTATGGTGAACTCCGGCACCGAAGCCACCATGAGCGCTATCCGCCTCGCTCGCGGCTACACTGGCCGGGATAAAATCATCAAATTCGAAGGCTGCTACCACGGCCACGCGGATTGCCTGCTGGTGAAAGCCGGTTCCGGCGCTCTGACGCTCGGCCAACCAAACTCTCCGGGCGTGCCGGCTGACTTTGCGAAGCACACCCTGACCTGCACCTATAACGATCTGGCCTCCGTGCGCGAAGCCTTTAAGCAATATCCTCAGGACGTGGCCTGTATCATCGTTGAACCCGTCGCGGGCAACATGAACTGCATTCCTCCGCATGCGGACTTCCTGCCGGGCCTGCGAGCGCTGTGCGACGAATTTGGTGCACTGCTGATTATTGATGAAGTGATGACCGGCTTCCGCGTGGCGCTGGCGGGTGCTCAGTCTTACTACGATGTCGAACCAGACCTGACCTGCCTCGGCAAAATCATCGGCGGCGGGATGCCAGTCGGCGCCTTCGGTGGCCGTCGCGAAATCATGGACGCGCTGGCACCAACGGGCCCGGTTTACCAGGCGGGCACGCTCTCCGGGAACCCTATCGCCATGGCGGCGGGCTTCGCTTGCCTGACAGAAGTGTCGCAGCCCGGCGTTCACCAGACCCTGACCGAGCTGACGGAGATGCTGGCTAACGGCCTGTTGAATGCGGCTAAAGCAGAAAACATCCCACTGGTGGTGAATAACGTCGGCGGCATGTTCGGCCTGTTCTTCACCGATGCCGAAACCGTCACCAGCTATAAAGACGTGGTTGCCTGCGATGTAGAGCGCTTCAAGCGCTTCTTCCACCTGATGCTGGAAGAAGGCGTATACCTTGCGCCGTCCGCGTTTGAGGCGGGCTTTATGTCCGTGGCGCATAGCAAAGAAGATATTCAGCGGACCATCGACGCGGCACGCCGCGTGTTTGCGAAGCTGTAATTTTACCCTCCCCCGGCCCTCTCCCTGGAAGGGCGAGGGGAAAACCAGCAGATTTATGCTCGATACTGTTTCCTCACCACCTTAGGGCGAGGGGGAAAACAGCAGATTTATGCTCTTTTCAGTTCCCTCTCCCCTTTGGGGGGAGGGTTAGGGTGAGGGGTTACCGCCCCTGCTTTCTCAGCAAATAAACGAAATAAGGCGCACCGATAAACGTCGCCAGCAGCCCCGCCGGCACCTGATTCGGGAACAGAATCATCCTGCCGCACCAGTCCGCCAGAATCATTAACATCCCGCCAAAAATCCCGGCCATCGCTATCTGCGGCATTGCCCTGCGGAAGCCAAGCATGCGAGCAATATGTGGCGCCATCAGCCCGACAAAACTCAGCGGGCCGACGATTAACGTCGCCGTGGCGGTAAGCGTTGCCGCCAGCAACAGCAGCGCAAAGCGCGATGGTGTTAACGCCATTCCCACCGCCCGTGCGGTGGCACCGCCCAGCGGTAAAATTACCAGCCAGCGGCGCAGTAGCGGCGTGATGGCTAACAGCCCAACCATAACACCCAACGTTCTGACTGCCTGCTCGCCTGTAACGTTATACGTCGAGCCAGAAATCCAGGTCAGCAGCGTCGCCATACGCGGATCGCCGCTTGCCATCAGCATCATCAGTAGCATGGTAAAGGCGGTGCTGAGCGCCATCCCGGCCAACAGCATACGCTGAGGTGAAAAACCACCTCGTCCGGCAGCCATCATGATGATCAGCAGCGTGACCGCCGCACCAAGACTGCCCGCCGGCAGCAGCCAGACAAACGCATTCCCCGGCACAATAAACAGCATCAGCACCACGCCGAAGGCCGCGCCGGAGCTAATGCCCAAGACTTCCGGGCTGGCCATCGCATTGCCGGTTAACCGCTGGATCAGGCAGCCCGCAACCGCCAGCATCACGCCCGCGGTCAAAGCCGCCATAACGCGCGGCCAGCGCCACGGCAGCACATCGTCAAAGAGCGCGCCACTTAGCCAGCGCCAGCCATCAGCATCACGTCCCAGCGCCAGCGCAGCGGCAATCACCAGCAGCAGAATGCCAAGGCCAGCGGCGATCCAAAACAGTACACGCTGGCGTTCAGCCTGAACGTGGTCTCCGGCGCTCATGGACGGCGCACCGCTGGTGCGCAGACGCGGCAGCAGCCACAGCAGGATAGGCGCGCCAATCAACGCGGTGACCGTCCCGGTAGAGACTTCGCCCCATACGCTGGAAAGCCAGACCACAACCTGGTCAGACAGCCAGAGAATCAGCGCCCCAATGAGCGGAGCCAGGCACAAACGAGCAACCAGGCGCCGAGCCCCCAGCATTTTGGCCAACAGCGGCGCAAACAGCCCGATAAAACCGACTATCCCGACCGCATTAACCAACTGAGCACTGATCACAATCGCCAGCGCCAGCGTCGCCAGCCGTACCAGAGAAAGCGCCAGGCCCAGATTGCGCGCCACGCCGTCATCCAGTCCCATCAGCGTCAACGGACGCAGCAACAGCAGCGTTAGCAGCAGGCCGCCCAGCAGGCGTGGCCACAGACTTTCAACGCTGCTCCAGTCCTGCTGATTGAGCGATCCGGTGCTCCACAGGAACATATTCTGAAGCTGGTCATGGTGGAAGATAGCCAGCAGTTGGTTGACCGCGCCGCAATAAAGACTCAGCACCAGGCCCGCAAGAATCAGCGTGACCGGCGACATCCGCTTGCCCCAGGCAACGCCAAAGACAAGCAGGCCTACGACCGCCGCACCAATCAGCGCCGCAAAGGGCTGGGCAGCCAGCGGCAGCACCCAAAGCGTAGCAACCGTGACGCCAAGCTGAGCCCCGCTGGCTACACCAAGCGTTGTCGGCTCCGCCAGAGGATTGCGCAGCACCTGCTGGAACAGCACGCCGACGAGACCCAGCCCGGCACCAACCAACAGCGATATTGCGAGACGCGGCAGCAGGCTAAAGTGAAACAGCATCTGTTGAACATTGTCGATGTCAGGCTGGATAAAAGCACTGCGCCACTGCGAAGAGGGTAAGACGCCATGCATGTTATGCAGCGTCAGCCACAGCGCACAAACAAACAGCACCAGCAGCAGGCTGGCGGGGAAAATAACGTGACGTCTCATCGGGCCAGGCTCCTCAGGCCGTCGTCCAACACGCGGGCAAAGTGCATAGCCGACATGGTCGTGCCATAAAGCCAGACGGCGGGAACTTGCTGAAAACGGTTCTGGCGGATAAACGGCATCGCTTTCCACAGCGGCGTGGCCGTCACCTGGCGGGCCACCGCTTCGTTTCTATGGTCGAAGCACAGCACATCGGCGTCTTTTATCGCCGCCAGGCGTTCAATCCCAACGACCGCCGTCCCCCAGAAGTTCGTTTCTTCATGCCAGGCATTCTTCACCCCCAGCAAATCCATCACCTGCTCGAACAAGCTGTGCTTGCCCACCACCAGCGCATGGCGATTATCCAAAAATGACATCAGCAGTACTGGACGTTTGCCGCGCGCGGCAAAGCGAGGCTTCATGCTGGCAATAAACGCATCAAATTCGGCCAGATGCCGACTGGCGGCCTGCTGCATACCCAGCGTATCCCCCAGTTGAATGAGCGATTTACGCGCAATATCCAGCGGCTTGCCGGAGCCATCGTTAAAATTGAACCCAAGCCCAGGGGCGATACGGGTGATTTTTTCCGGCGAAGGGCCGTAGCCCGCAGAATAGAGAATCAGCGATGGTTTTAGCTGCGCCATCAGCTCGAGGTTAGGTTCGGTGCGCAGGCCAACATCAATCACGCCTTCTGGCAGCTTAGGTTCGTTCACCCAGATTTGGTAATTAGGGATGTCGGCGACGGCCATCGGCGTGACGCCGAGCGCCATCATCAGCTCAACGGGCAGCCATTCCAGGGCGATGATGCGTTTTGCATCCGGCACCGCCGCCTGCGCGGCAGGTAATTTTAGCAGCAGCGGTGAAAGCGCCATCGCCGCCAAAAGGCGGCGACGGGTTAAAATAAAGTCATTCATACGGCTCATCAATAAACAAAACTCACCGGCGCAGCCCCCGCCGGGTGCGGCAGGATGCCCATCGGAATACCGTAGATATGCTCCAGCGTATCACTTTGCATTAAGGCTTCCGGCGTCCCTTGCGCGATCATTTCGCCACCGCGTAGCGCCACCAGATTGTCGCAGTACCGCGCAGCCATATTAATGTCGTGCAGAACGGCAACCACCGTCAGGCCGCGCTCCTGGCTAAGACGATGGATCAGCGCCAGCACGTCCACCTGATGAGCGATATCCAGCGCAGACGTCGGCTCATCCAGCAGCAGGCAGCGGCTATCCTGCGCCACCAGCATGGCGATCCATGCCCGCTGGCGCTCGCCGCCGGACAGGCTGTCCACCAGACGATGCGCAAACGGCTTCAGCCCTACCAGACTGATTGCCTCAACCACCAGCTCACGGTCAGCCACGCCAAAGCGCCCTAAAGCCCCATGCCACGGGTAACGGCCAATCGCCACCAGCTCACGCACCGTCATACCCTCAGCGGCAGGAAGCTGCTGGGGAAGATAGGCCACCTGCCGGGCAAAAGCTTTGCTGCCCCAGCTATCCAGCGGCTGTGAGTTCAGCAGAATTTCACCTTCAGAAGGTTTCTGGTGGCGACCCAGCATTTTCAGCAGCGTCGATTTACCGGAGCCGTTATGGCCAATCAGGCCAGTGACTTTGCCCACCGGGAAGGTGATAGATAGCGGATGGAGTAGCGTGCGGCCGGGCACGCGAAACGTGACATCAGTGAGGCTAAAAGTCGTGTCGGGATGAAGCTGTTTATCCTGCATGGTAGCCATCTTAGTGAAGGGCACGGCGAACCGTGCCCGGGAGACAAGTTAGAAGCGGAAGGTCGCGGTAGCAACCACCTGACGCTCAGCGCCCCAATAGCATGCATAGTCACGATAGCAACTTGAAACATACTCACGGTTGAACAGGTTGTTGACATTTACAGCGACGGAAGAGCCAGGTAAACCAAATCGAGCCAGATCATACTTAACCATAGCATCGGCAACCGTATAACTTGGCACGTTAAAGGTGTTATTAACCTGTGGGCCAGAAGCATAGAAGCTCGAGGTTGCCCCAACATAACGAGCACCAGCCCCGAACGTGAACCCGCTCAGAGCAGTTTCGTGGAAGGTGTAATCAGCCCAGAGAGAGGCCATGTTACGTGGAACTTCTGCCGGACGCTTACCTTGATACAGTGTGTCATGCGTATACTCAGCATCGGTGTATGTATAAGCGGCAGTCAGGTTGATATTTGCGTTAACAGCAGCTTTAGCTTCAAGTTCAAAGCCACGAGAACGAATCTCTCCCCCCTGAACACTAAAGGCATTATCGTTAGGATCTACGGTTAAATTTTTATCTTTCGTCAGCTGATAAACGGCAGCGGTGACGGTGACTGGCATATCTTTTGGTACATATTTCACGCCAGCTTCATACTGTTTCCCTTTAGACGGATCAAATGGCTTACCTTGTTTAGTAGAGCCTGAAACCGGTTCAAAGGATTCGCTATAGCTTACGTAAGGAGAAATACCATTATCAAACAGATAATTAAGACCACCACGCCAGGTGAACTGGTTATCACTTACTTCAGCTAACGTGCCGGATGAGCGAGTAAAGGTGGAAGTTTTAGCAAAATCGTACCGTCCCCCCAGCGTCAGAACAAACTTGTTCCACTCCGCCTGATCTTGCATGTAAAGCCCCGTCTGCTGTTGACGGTTAATTACTGCATAAGGGAAGTTAGCCACAACGTTCGCATTACCGTACTGCGGATTGCTCATGTTGAGCGGGTCAGCAGAACCGTATAGAGCATCAATATCGTTGCGCATACGCATGTAATCCACACCGGTTAACAGAGTATGGTCAACAGCTCCTGTGGCAAATTTAGCCTGTGCCTGAGTATCTACAGAGAAGTTACTAAGATCTTCGTCAGAACGAACATAAGCGCGGCTGATTTGTCCAGGCGCGATATAGCCATTTCCGTATACGGAATCATAAAGCGTATGGATTCGCGTGTAGCGCAGATTCTGGCGAACCGTCCAGGTATCATTGAACTCGTGCGCAAAGCTATATCCAACCATTTGCTGGCGACGAGACATTTTGTTGTCTCTCTCACCTTCATTGAAATCCGTTGGTAATTTGTGAGAGTTGCCATTGGCATCAACATAAGGAACAACAGTTCCCTGACGAGGAAGCCAGCCGTAATAACCTGCGTTAGGATCGCTTTGGAAATTACTTAGGAAAGTGAAATCTGTTTTGTCATCAGGACGCCAGCTAAAGGATGGAGCAATAGCGTAGCGGTTGGATTTAACCATATCTTGCTGAGCATTTTGACTACGGCCCAGCCCTGTCAGGCGGTAGGAAAACTCACCACTATCATCCAACGCATCGCTGAAATCAAAACCTGTCTGCCACAGGTTGTTGGTACCCATTTTAAATTGAATTTCGTGCAACGGCTCAGTCGTTGGACGTTTGCTGACCATACTAACTACGCCACCAGGATGGCTTTTACCATAAAGCACAGAAACAGGGCCACGGAGCAGTTCAACACGCTCCAGGAAATATGGATCCATAGAAGCTTCGGAATAGTTATCCCCTTGCAACTTCATCCCATCCAAATATTGGTTCGTATTTACAGTAGATGATGTGGTGAAACCACGAATAGATACAACGTCGTAAGTTGAAGAGCTCCCACGAGTAGAGAACACGCTTGGTGTGTAATCAAGAGCTTCTTTTACCGTCTGCGGTTGCCGGGTGTCCATCTCTTCACGAGTCACCACCGAAATAGACTGCGGGGTCTTTTCAATGGGGGTATCGGTTTTGGTCGCCGTGGCGCTGCGTTTAGCGGCGATGGTTGGCGATGGCCCCCATGCGCTTTCGGCAGGCACTGCGGCGGCTGAAACGGTAATAGTGTCTTCTTTTTTGGTCGTGCCGGTGTCCGCCGCGAAGCTATTAACGCTGACGGTGCCCACCGCCGCCGCCACAAACAGGGCAAGCTTACGGACAGGGTTTGTGGCTGGCTGACCTGGGAGTGAACGCGCCATGATATTTTCTCTGGTGAAGTGGTAAATGATAACGTAAACGATAATTATTATTATGCCCGCAGGATAATAGACGAAACGCTGGCTGCATAGCAAGCGCCTCACACCCTCAAGCTTATTAAGGGAATAAGAAATAACCAGATGGTTTATGCGGTGTTAATTGGGCGTGAAATTTAAGATAAGAAACGCGTTATGGCGGACAAAAAAGCAAAAAAAACCTCCCCCGGTTAGGGAGAGGTTTGTAAGTGAAGCGAGGCTTAATTGCTGCCGAACATGTCCTTAATCCAGCCGGCAACGCCGTCGCTCTTCTGTTCCTGAGCGGGCTGTTGCTGCTGAGGCTGCTGCTGCGGTTGTTGCTGCGGCTGCTGGCCTGCTGGCGCCTGGCTGAATGGATTAGCCGACTGCTCTTCCTGCTGACTTTGCTGGCAAAGCGCGCTCGGGTTCGTCGTCCAGACCGGCAGCACACGGTCACCACCGCCGCTACACATGAAGTAACCCGCGCCGTTGACGCCCATGTCCACGATATCTTCCGGCTGGGTCAGATCCAGCGGGATCGGCGACTGGTTTGACAGATAACGCTGATACAGCGACATTGCGCCGCTGGCACCGTACAGCTTGGTTGGCTGGTTGTTATCACGTCCTACCCAGGTAATGGTCACTTCACGGCCATCAACGCCGGCAAACCAGGTATCCACGTTGTTGTTGGTGGTCCCCGTTTTCCCGGCCAGATGCAGGTTCGGGTATTTCCCGCCCAGCGCACGGCCTGTACCGCGAGCCACCACCTGCTGCATACCAAACAGCGTCAGATAAGCGGCCTGCGCAGGCACCGCCTGCTCCGCCTGTGGGAAGCTCTGATACAGCACGGTGCCGTCTTCAGCAATCACCGACCGCAGCGCGGAAAGCGTGGCGCGGTTCCCGCCGCTGGCAATCGTCTGGAACGCCTGCGCAACCTGAATAGGCGTCAGGTTCAGCGCCCCCAGAATCATCGCCGGCACGGGATTAAGCTGGTCTTTAGGTACCCCAAGCTTGGTCCAGGTATCGGTAATGGCCGGCAGGCCCAGCGTCATCCCCAGGTTTACGGTTGGCACGTTCATCGAACGCGTCAGCGCATCCACCAGCATCACTTGCCCGCTGTACTGGTGGTTATCGTTCTGCGGCGACCAGACCTGGCCATTCGACAGTTTGATGCCAATCGGGGCATCGGCAAGCCAGGTGTTCAGGCGGAACTTATCCGGCTGGCTCAACGCCGTCAGATAAGTGGCCGGTTTTGCCAGCGAGCCAATGGAGCGACGAGCCTGCAGCGCACGGTTAAAGCCCGCAAACTGCGGTTCCGCGCCGCCGACGACCGCGCGAACTTCACCGGTAAAGCGGTCAACAATGACCATCGCCGCTTCCAGGTCGTTCAGCTTACGGGAAGCACGCAGCACAGGAACGCCTTCGGTCACTGCTTTTTCTGCCGCATCCTGAGACACGGAGTCAAAGGTGGTGAAGATCTTCACGCCGGACAGGTCTTTCACCTTGTCGCCCAGCTTATCCTGAAGCTCCTGACGCACCATCTGCATAAAGGCTGGCTGTGGCGAAATCACGCCGCCGCGAGGCTGCACGCCCAGAGGACGCGCGCTCAACATGTCGTACAGCTCCTGATCGATAACTTTCTGTTCCTGCAGCAGGCGCAGGACCAGATTACGACGTTCAAGCGCCAGCTTCGGATTTCGCCATGGGTTATACAGCGATGCCCCTTTCACCATACCTACCAACAGCGCCTGCTGGTCGAGGCTAAGCTCTTCCACCGGGCGGCCGAAGTAATACAGGCTGGCCAGCGGGAAGCCACGAATCTGATCGTCGCCGCTCTGGCCGAGGTACACCTCGTTCAGATACAGCTCAAGAATGCGATCTTTGTCGTAGCGAGCATCCATGATCAGCGCCATGTAGGCTTCGTTGGCTTTACGCCACAGCGTACGCTGGTTGCTCAGGAAGAGGTTTTTCACCAGTTGCTGAGTCAGCGTACTGCCGCCCTGCACCGCTCGTCCGGCCGTCAGGTTAGCGACAACGGCGCGGCCAATAGAGTAAATGCTGATCCCGTCGTGCTCATAGAAATGGCGGTCTTCGGTAGCAATCAGCGTGTCCACCAGCAGATCCGGGAAGCCGGAACGCGGCACGAACAGGCGCTGCTCGCCGTTTGGCGAAGAAAGCATGGTGATCAGCCGCGGGTCGAGGCGGAAGATACCGAAGCTGCGGTTATTATCCATGTTCTGGATGGATTCCAGATGGCCACCGTCGAACACCAGGCGAGCGCGAATCTGCCCTTCTTTACCGTCCGGGAAGTCAAACGGGCGGCGAATCAGCTCGATGTTGTTCCCCTGCACGGTGAACTCGCCCGGGCGCGTCATGCTCGACACCTGCCGGTACTGCGTCGCTTCCAGCAGCTTCACCATCTCCGCTTTGCTGTAAGGCATATCTGGCTCAAGGTTTACCATGCGGCCATAGACCGCCGCCGGAAGCTGCCAGACTTTGCCGTCAATGCGGCTACGGATCTGCTGATCGAGGTACACGCCGTAAATAACCAGCACCACAAAGAAGATGATCGCCAGCTTCACCAACAGCCAGAAGAAACGGCGTTTTTTCGACGGGCGGCCCGAGCCTTTCCCCTTACCTTTTCCTTTACGCGGCGGCATAGGTTCTTCGTCCTCGTAATCATCGTCTTCGTACTCGTCGTCATACTCCTCTTCCTTGAGTCGACGACGGCTCACCTTCTCTTTCGCCGGACGCGTTGGTTTTCCTTTACGTCCAATAGGCTCGCGGTCATTCCCCGCCATGCATCTTCTCCACAAAAGTTCAGGCGCAAAGGCCCGATTCTCCGTTCTTCCGCGTAATACGAAAGAAGAAATCTCTCAAAAAAAAACAACCGGACATTCTTTTCAAGAATGCCTTTTCATGCTTGCTCCCTCTCCCATTGGAAGAAGGTATCAGGAATACTTTTTCGTCCGGCGCGTCGGGGCAGTATTCGCCGGATCGTCCGGCCAGACGTGCTTCGGGTAACGTCCCTTCATCTCTTTTTGCACTTCGCGCCAGGCCCCGTTCCAGAACGCCGTTAAATCACGGGTGATCTGCAACGGCCGCTGCGCCGGAGATAATAGCTCAAGCACCAGCGGAACGCGCCCCTCGGCGATGCAAGGCGTCTGTGCTTCACCAAACATTTCCTGAATACGCACCGCCAGTACCGGCGGATTTTCGCTGTCATAGCGAATCGCAATCTGGCTTCCGGTCGGCACAGTGTAATGAGTTGGCAGGGCACTATCCAGCCGTTGACGCATTGGCCAGTCAAGCAAGTTGCCCAGCGCCCGGCTAAGGTCGATATTTTTCAACGCACGTAGCGAATGCACGCCGCGCATTTCCGGCAGCAGCCAGTCTTCGAGCTTTGCCAGCAGGGAGTCATCGTCCACCGCAGGCCATTTCTGCTCCGGCAGCCAGCGAGCCGCGCAGCTCAGGCGCAACCGCAGCTGCTGAGCCGGAACGGACCACTCCAGCAGGCCCAGCCCGCGTTCACGAATACCGTTTAAAATCGCCTGCTGCATTTCCTCTTCGGAAGGCTTCGCTAACAGCTGAGTTTTCACCACTAATTTGCCGATCTGACGCCGCCGCCAGGCTTTTAACGCGCCCCGCTCTTCATCCCATTCCACCGAATCACTTTCCGTCAGCAGATGCGGGATACGAACGACAAGTTCTTCAACATCCAGCGGCAGCGCCAGCAGGATGCGGGCATCCGGCGACTGGCTGCCCTGCAGCAAAAGCGGCGCTATCAGCCATTCATGCCGCGTCATGGCGTCATCCTGCTCCAGCATCGCGCCCATACCGTTGGCTAACTGATAGCGACCTTCTGCCCCGCGCCGCCGGGCGAGACGGTCGGCAAACCCGCTGGCCAGCAGCGGCATGGCTAGCGAGATATCCGGCTCCCCGCTTCGGGCATTTATTCTTTTCAGCAACTGAGCGGCGCGCTGCCGCCAGTTACCGTTCCTGCTGTCGAAAAGTGACCGCAAATCGCCGCCACCCTGAGTACGCGGCGGTTCCTCCAGGATTGCAGCCAGCCACGCAGCTGTGGCCTGCTCATCCGGCGTTTTGGCCGTCACCAGCATTGAGGCAAGACGCGGGTCGTTACCCATTTTCGCCATTTTTTGCCCTTCTGCCGTCAGGCGTTGCTGCTCGTCAACGGCCCCTAGCTGACGTAGCAGACGTTGAGCTGCCGCCAGGTTGACCTCCGGCGGCGCATCAAGCCAGGTTAGCTGGCGCACGTCCTGGCAGCCCCATTGCAATAGCTCCAGCAGCAGGCCGGATAAATCGCTTTGTAAGATTTCCGGTTCGCTCTGGGCCGCCGCACGTTCGGCCTGGTCGGCGGCGATCAGATGCAGGCATATACCCGGCTCCAGACGCCCGGCGCGTCCGGCCCGCTGGGTCATTGAGGCTTGACTCACACGCTGAGTGACCAGCCGGGTCAGCCCGGTACGAGCGTCAAAGCGAGCGACGCGTTCCTGCGCCGCATCCACCACCAGGCGAATGCCTTCAATGGTCAAACTGGTCTCGGCAATGTTAGTCGCCAGTACGACCTTCCGGGTTCCCGCCGCGGCGGGCAGAATCGCTTTACGCTGCTCGCTCAAAGGTAAAGCGCCGTACAGCGGGCAAAGCTGAACATCGCTCGGCACTCGCTCTTTGAGTTGTTCCTGTACACGCTGAATTTCACCCACGCCGGGTAAAAACAGCAGCAGAGATCCTGACTCTTCACGCAGCAGCCCGGCCACGGCGGCGGCAACTGCGTCATCAAAGCGCTGATGCGCTGGCAAAGCCATGTAGCGGCGCTCAACCGGGAAAGCACGACCTTCAGAGGTAATCACCGGTGCATCCGGCAGGCATTGCTGCAGACGCTGGTTGTCCAGCGTCGCCGACATAATCAGAATTTTAAGGTCATCGCGAAGCCCGGCCTGCACGTCCAGCAGCAGCGCCAGGGCGAGATCGGCCTGTAAACTGCGCTCATGAAATTCATCCAGGATCACAAGCCCAATACCGTTGAGCTCGGGATCCTGTTGGATAAGCCGCGTTAGAATCCCTTCGGTCACCACCTCAAGCCGGGTGTTTGGCCCCACACAGCTGTCAGCTCGCATCCGGTAGCCGACAGTTTCACCCGGTTTCTCACCCAATAACTCGGCCAGTCGCTGAGCAACATTGCGGGCGGCAAGGCGACGAGGTTCAAGCAGCAGAATGCGGCCTTCCAGCTTACTCTGCTGAAGGATTTGCAGCGGCAGCCAGGTAGATTTACCTGCGCCGGTAGGGGCATTGAGCAATACTTGCGGGGCGTACTCGAGCGCTTTCAGCACTTCCGGCAGTACGGCCGCAACCGGTAATGAGGACACAAACGGCTCCAAAGGGTTAACATCGGCAGTCGCGCATTGTAGCATCCCGCCAAACCATAACCGAGAGACAAGCATGGCCGAAAATCGACGCCTGTTTTTTGCCCTGACGTTACCGTCCGAGGTTCAGCAGCAAATCATTCACTGGCGAGCCGCCCAGTTCCCGGCGGATGCTGGCCGACCGGTAGTTGCGGCCAATCTGCACCTCACGCTGGCGTTTTTGGGGGATGTCTCCGAAGAAAAACGCCAGGCACTGTGTCGCCTCGCCGGAAGAATTAACCAGCCCGGCTTTACGCTGCGCCTGGACGATGCCGGGCAATGGCTTCGCTCAAGCGTCGTCTGGCTGGGGCCACGCCAGGCTCCGCGCGGCCTGCTGCAACTGGCCAATATGCTACGCTCCCAGGCTGCTCGCAGCGGCTGCTATCAGTCTCCGCAGCCGTTTCATCCCCACGTGACGCTTTATCGCAATGCCATACGCTCCGTGGCGCTCCCCGCTCCGGGCTTTAGCTGGCAATTTCAGGTGAATGAATTTTCGCTGTACGAGTCCGTTTTTGAACAGGGTAGAACCCGCTATCAGGCGCTGGAGCGCTGGTCGCTCACTAATAAGGAAGAGTAGATGGAGTTTTCACCCGCGCTGCAGCCCGCCACGCTAATTAAACGCTATAAACGCTTTCTGGCGGACGTTGTAACCGCCAACGGCGAAACCATGACGCTGCATTGCCCCAATACCGGAGCAATGACAGGCTGCGCCACGCCGGGCGACACGGTTTGGTATTCCACATCGGCCAGCCCAACTCGCAAATACCCCCATACATGGGAGCTTACTCAAACACAAAAGGGTGAGATAATTTGCGTCAATACGTTACGAGCAAACACTCTGGTCAGAGAGATGCTGACGACATATCCTCCGACACAACTGGCGGGCTATGACAGCCTTCAGGCCGAAGTAAAATACGGTGAAGAACGCAGCAGAATTGACTTTATGTTACAAGCGAGTAACAAGGTTAACTGCTATATTGAAGTAAAATCAGTCACGTTGCTCCAGCAGGATAAAGGCTATTTTCCCGATGCTGTTAGCCTGCGGGGCCAGAAGCATTTAAGAGAGTTGATGAATGTGGTTCAGCAAGGAGAGCGCGCGGTGCTACTGTTTGCGGTTTTACATTCTGCTATAAATAGCGTCTCGCCAGCCCGCCACATTGATGAGAAGTATGCGCGGCTGTTAACCGAGGCACAGCAGTGTGGGGTTGAAATTATCGCCTGGAAAGCAGAACTTTCTGCTGAGAGGATCACTCTAACTACGCCGTTGCCTGTCTATTTATAATCAGCATCTGGTTAAGGACAGATAACGTATTGTCTTTTTTATAGTCGGGTCGTTTCGCAAATAAGCTTTTCTTCACACGGTTGTCAAGAGAGGAGTTTATATAATTGCCAACCTGAAAAGCATCTGCTATTTATAGCGGCCTGATTTTACCCCGACAGGGGACCGATAAGTGCGTGTTAAGGAGAAGCAACATGCAAGAAGGGCAAAAGCGTAAAACGTCGTCCCTGAGTATTCTCGCCATCGCTGGGGTGGAGCCATACCAGGAGAAAACGGGCGAAGAGTACATGAACGAAGCCCAGCTGTCGCACTTCAAGCTTATTCTTGAAGCATGGCGTAATCAGCTCAGGGACGAGGTAGATCGCACCGTTTCGCACATGCAGGATGAAGCGGCTAACTTCCCGGACCCGGTAGACCGTGCGGCCCAGGAAGAAGAGTTCAGCCTCGAACTGCGTAACCGCGATCGTGAACGCAAACTGATCAAAAAGATCGAAAAAACGCTCAAGAAAGTGGAAGACGAAGATTTCGGCTACTGCGAATCCTGCGGTGTAGAAATCGGCATTCGTCGCCTTGAAGCACGTCCGACCGCTGATTTGTGTATCGACTGCAAAACGTTGGCAGAAATCCGCGAAAAACAGATGGCCGGCTAACGGCCCTCGGAAATGCCAAACCTCTATGGCGGGAGACTCTCCCGCCATATTACTTTATTGCACCCCAAAAAATGTCAGCTCAACTCTACATTGGCCGTTTTGCCCCCTCACCTTCCGGGGAACTGCATTTTGGCTCACTCATTGCCGCTCTTGGCAGCTACCTTCAGGCTCGCGCTCAACAGGGTCGCTGGCTGGTACGCATCGAAGATATCGATCCTCCTCGCGAAGTTCCCGGCGCCGCCGACACCATCCTCAAACAGCTTGAGCATTACGGCCTGCACTGGGATGGCGATGTGCTATGGCAATCCCACCGCCATGAGGCCTATCGCGCCGCGTTGAACTGGCTCCGGCAGCAAGGGCTGAGCTATTACTGCACCTGCACTCGCAGCCGTATTCAGCAGATCGGCGGTTTCTACGATGGGCATTGCAGAACCCTTGGCAACGGGCCACAAAACGCCGCAATGCGCCTGGTGCAAAACAACCCGGTGCTGAGCTTCCAGGACGGCCTGCGCGGGCAATTGCATGCCGATGAGTCTTTGGCGCGGGAAGATTTCATCATTCACCGTCGTGACGGTCTGTTCGCCTATAATCTTGCTGTCGTGGTGGATGACCACTTCCAGGGCGTGACGGAGATCGTGCGCGGTGCAGATTTGATTGAGCCGACGGTGCGGCAAATCTCGCTATACCAGCAGTTTGGCTGGCCCGCTCCCGGCTATATTCATCTGCCACTGGCGCTCAACGAGCAGGGCTCTAAGCTTTCGAAGCAGAATCACGCGCCCGCGCTGCCGCAGGGCGATCCTCGCCCGCTGCTGGTGGAAGCGTTGCGCTTTTTAAATCAACAAGTAGCGGACGGCTGGCAAGATCTGACGCAGGAAAGGCTGCTGGAGCAAGCCGTAATGAACTGGTCGCTTAATAGTGTGCCGGTGAATACATCATTCTCAAATGCCCCACACTGAGCTATGATTAGCCGCTGTTTTTTTTGTCCCTATGATTGACACTGCCGAGGTGGACTATTTTTACCCGAGTCGCTAATTTTTGCCGCAAGGTGCTTAACCGCGATGACGTCGTGGTCGAGGAGACCGAAACTCTCCCGCACATTACTGTTATCCCGCGCGATCAGCACGCTATTTCCCGCAAAGATATCAGTGAAAATGCCCTCAAGGTACTCTACCGTTTAAACAAAGCAGGCTACGAGGCTTACCTCGTCGGCGGCGGCGTCCGCGACCTGCTGCTGGGCAAAAAACCGAAAGATTTCGACGTCACCACCAGCGCGACGCCAGAACAAGTTCGCAAACTGTTCCGTAACTGCCGCCTGGTTGGCCGCCGTTTCCGCCTGGCTCACGTGATGTTCGGGCCTGAAATCATCGAAGTGGCCACCTTCCGCGGCCATCATGAAGAGCAGCAGTCTGCGGACCGTCAGACCTCGCAGCGGGGCCAGAACGGCATGCTGCTGCGTGATAACATCTTTGGTTCTATCGAAGAAGATGCTCAACGCCGCGACTTCACTATCAACAGTCTTTACTACAGCGTGGCCGATTTCTCCGTGCGGGATTACGTCGGCGGCCTGAACGATCTGAACAAAGGCATTATTCGCCTGATTGGCGACCCGGAAACGCGTTACCGCGAAGATCCGGTGCGAATGCTGCGCGCCGTGCGCTTTGCCGCCAAGCTGAATATGACCGTCAGCCCGGAAACCGGCGAGCCGATTCCTCGCCTTGCCACGCTGCTGAACGATGTGCCCCCGGCGCGTCTCTTTGAAGAATCGCTCAAACTTCTGCAGGCCGGATACGGGTTTGAAACCTACCAACTGCTGCGTGAATATCAGCTCTTCCAGCCGTTGTTCCCGATCATCACCCGCTATTTCACCGAGCAGGGCGACAGCCCGATGGAACGCATTATTGCGCTGGTGCTGAAGAACACCGATACCCGCATTCATAACGATATGCGCGTAAATCCGGCGTTCCTGTTTGCGGCGATGTTCTGGTATCCACAGCTGGAAATGGCGCAAAAGATTGCCCAGGAAAGCGGCCTCGCCTACTACGACGCCTTTGCGCTGGCAATGAATGAAGTGCTGGATGAAGCCTGCCGTGCGCTGGCGATTCCAAAACGCATTACTACGCTGGTGCGCGATATCTGGGGCCTGCAGCTTCGTCTGTCCCGCCGCCAGGGTAAACGCGCCTGGAAGCTGATGGAGCATCCTAAATTCCGGGCGTCTTACGACCTGCTGGCGCTGCGCGCGGAAGTCGAGAACAACCAGGAACTGCTGCGTCTGACCAAATGGTGGGGCGAGTTCCAGGTCGCTGCGCCGCCAATGCAAAAAGATATGCTGAACGACCTTGGCGATGAGCCTGCAGCTCGCCGCCGCACGCGTCGCCCACGCAAACGCGCGCCACGTCGCGAAGGTAATTCATGACCCTCGCGTATATCGCGCTGGGCAGTAACCAGGCGTCGCCGCTGGAGCAGGTTTCATCTGCCCTTGACGCCCTGGCCGCCATTCCACAAAGCCGAATGGTGGCCACTTCTTCGTTTTACCGCACCCCCCCGCTCGGCCCGCAGGATCAGCCAGATTATCTGAATGCTGCCGTGGTGCTGGACACCGACCTGTCTGCCGAAGCCCTTCTGGACCATACCCAACGTATTGAACTGGAGCATGGCCGCGTGCGCAAAGCAGAGCGCTGGGGGCCGCGGACGTTAGATCTCGATCTTATGCTGTTTGGCGATGAGGTGATGCACACCGAACGCCTGACTGTGCCTCATTACGACATGAAGAACCGCGCGTTTATGCTGGTTCCTCTGCTGGAAATAGCACCGGAATGCCGCTTTCCCGACGGGCAGTCTGTTGCCGCGATACTGGCTAGCCTCTCCCAGGAGGGCATCACCCGCTGGTAAACAGCGCGCCCGTATCCTGTTCTAACCTTTCTCCGGGGATGATGATGAAACCCACTACCACCTCCACCCTGCGTAAGCTCAAGCAGGATAACAAGAAATTCGCCACCCTTACCGCCTATGACTTTAGCTTCGCTAAGCTGTTTGCTGACGAAGGCGTCGGCGTTTTGCTGGTTGGCGATTCGCTGGGCATGACGGTTCAGGGCCACGACTCTACGCTGCCGGTCACGGTGGCAGACATAGCCTACCACACTCGTGCGGTTCGCCGCGGTGCACCAAACTGCCTGCTGCTGGCTGACCTGCCGTTTATGGCCTACGCCACGCCGGAGCAGGCGTTTTCCAACTCCGCAGAGGTCATGCGCGCCGGGGCTAACATGGTGAAAATCGAAGGCGGACGCTGGCTGGCTGACACGGTGAAAATGCTGACGGAGCGCGCCGTTCCTGTATGTGGTCATTTGGGATTAACGCCGCAGTCGGTCAATATTTTTGGCGGGTATAAAGTTCAGGGCCGCGACGAACAGGCCGCGCAAACGCTGCTGGATGACGCTCTGGCGCTGGAAGCCGCTGGCGCCCAGTTGCTGGTGCTGGAGTGCGTTCCCGTTGAGCTGGCTAAACGCGTAACCGAAGCGCTTTCTATCCCGGTGATTGGCATTGGCGCGGGCAACGTCACGGACGGGCAGATTCTGGTGATGCATGATGCCTTTGGGATTACCGGCGGCCATATTCCTAAGTTTGCAAAGAATTTCCTTACTGAGACCGCCGATATTCGCACCGCGGTGCGCCAGTACATTAGTGAAGTCGAATCCGGCACTTATCCGGGCAACGAACACAGTTTTTACTGACAGGAGATAGGTTGTGCTGATTATCGAAACGTTACCGCTGCTGCGTCAGCAGATTCGCCGCTGGCGCCAGGAAGGAAAACGCATCGCCCTGGTGCCGACCATGGGCAACCTGCACGATGGGCACATGACGCTGGTGGAAGAAGCCAAAGCCGTGGCTGATGTGGTCGTGGTCAGTATTTTCGTGAACCCGATGCAGTTTGACAGACCGGACGACTTAGCCCGCTACCCGCGCACCCTGCAGGAAGATTGCGAAAAGCTGAACCGCCGCAAGGTGGATATGGTCTTTGCCCCGGCGCCGGTTGACGTTTACCCTCAGGGCCTCGACACACAGACATTTGTGGATGTGCCGGGCATCTCCACCATGCTGGAAGGCGCCAGCCGCCCAGGGCATTTCCGTGGTGTTTCCACCATTGTCAGCAAACTGTTCAACCTCGTTCAGCCCGACGTTGCCTGCTTTGGCCAAAAGGATTATCAGCAGCTAGCGCTGATCCGCAAAATGGTCGCCGATATGGGCTACGACATTGAGATTATTGGCGTACCGACCGTGCGCGCTAAAGACGGCCTGGCGCTCAGCTCACGTAATGGCTACCTGACTGCAGAGCAGCGTAAAATCGCCCCGGGATTGAGCAAGGTCATGAACGTCCTGGCGGAAAAACTGCGCGGCGGCGACCGTGATACCGAAGAGATGCTGATCCTCGCGGCAACAGAATTGAACGAAAAAGGTTTCCGTTCTGATGACCTGCAAATCCGCGATGCGGACACTTTGCTGGAGCTGTCAGCGGAAAGCAAACGTGCGGTGATCCTGATGGCGGCCTGGCTCGGTCAGGCCCGACTGATTGATAACGTCACCGTCGATCTGGCGCAGTAGACAGCATAAATAAAAAGGGCAATACTGCCTCGAATATCCACGGCGCGGGTGATATCCGCGCTTTTCAAGCCCAGTAACAAAGGTTCAAGTTTATGATTCGCACCATGCTGCAAGGCAAGTTACACCGCGTCAAAGTGACTCAGGCGGACTTGCATTACGAAGGCTCCTGCGCCATCGATCAGGACTTCCTTGAGGCGGCAGGCATTCTGGAATATGAAGCCATCGACATCTACAACGTCACCAACGGGAAGCGTTTTTCTACCTACGCTATCGCCGGTGAACGTGGCTCTAAAATCATCTCCGTTAACGGTGCGGCGGCACACTGCGCCGACGTCGGTGACATCCTGATTATCGCCAGCTACGTTACTATGCCAGATGAGCAGGCGCGCAGCTGGCAGCCAAAAGTGGCCTACTTTGACGGTGAGAATGAGATGAAGCGTCTTGCAAAAGCCGTGCCGGTTCAGGTCGCGTAACAACCGCCCTCGCCCTAACCCTCTCCCCACGCGGGAGAGGGATCGAACAACCCCAGTTTAGCTCACGTACTCACGATTCAGGCTGATTGGTAATCGTCCTCGACATCGTCTCCAGAGAATCCGTCCTCATAATATAAAGCCGCTTCAGCAAGAACGGGTTGTCGCCCGGTTTCACCTTCCCACGCACCGTGGTTACCGCCATATGGAATCCTGCATCGTTCGCCGCTTTTACCGCAATATCGTTATAGCCGCCAAACGGATAAGAGAGATAAAGCACGTGCGGATTGAACTGCGACAGCGCACGGCGCGAGTGCTCAAAATCAAACAGGATATTGTGGTAGCTACGGCTCAGAAGAATCGGGCGGCGGTAGTTATCCACGCGATGCAGGAAATGCGTGTGCGACTGAATATCGAACACGCTTTGAATCGCCTCCAGCTCAGAAATACTCATAAACTGCAGAGACTTTGGATTCCACGGCTGTGGATGGCGCTTAATGCGCGACGAGATAATGTAAGCCGTCGCTTTAAAGCCGTACTGTTTCAGAATCGGGAACGCGTAACGGTAGACTGATTTCAACCCGTCATCAAAGGTGATCACCACCGAGCGAGCCGGGAGATTCATACGGTTACGCAGATAACCTTCCAACTGATACATCGTCAGCGTGGTGTAGCCCATGTCACGCAGCCAGGTCATCTGGTTGCTGAACGCAACAACCGAGGTGGTCGTCGACGTATGGCGGAAACGCGTATTTTCCTCATCACGCAGAATGTGGTGATAGGTCAGAACCGGAATGCCGTTATCCGGCTGCGCGTCCAGGCTGCTGATGTAGCCCAGGCGATTGCCAATGCGAATTTGGTACCAGGTCTGGTTCAGGCGATCTTTGAGCTTGCCGATGATTGGGTAACGCAGGTTATCTGCCAGCGTGCCGAACACCGCTGACGAGGTGGCCGGCTCGCTATAGATAGCCACGTCGCGGAAGGTGATCAAGTTTTGGTTACTCAACGGATTGTTGAGATCCCCCAGCCGGTCTTCCACTCGCTGCTTGCCTTTTACCGGGCCAAGATGCGCCTTGTCGATAAACCCGGTACCGAAGCCGAAATTAAACTCGTAGTAATCTGCGGCCGTCGGCACCACCGCCAGGATTTGCCCCTGGCCGATACGGCCGACGGAAATCACATTATCACCCACCTGCGCCCAGATATCGGCATCTTCGGTGGTTTGCATATATTGGGCGGGAGTGTCATGGCTACTGAGCAGGCTAGCCTGAGCAGTTCCGATGCTGATGACCAGCATGACGCAATAAACAAGGCGAGTTAACATGGCAAATTAGTCAGTTTTTGTCGGAAAGACGGAAGGAAGTCATTAGTTTAGCAAAAGACAGAGGAATACCAACCTCAATAGATACATACCCTTAATAATTGTGCAGCAATACAAACGGCGGGTTCTTTTGCTGCTGATGCCAAAGGCTGGTCACCGCCTCCCCGCCCTGCTCCACAATAAGCTGCCGAAAGGCTTCGCTGGAGATATTTTCCCGCTGTTCACGCATCGCTAAAAGCAGCGGCAGCGTTACCCCGGCGATAACTTCGCAATGCTCATGCTTATGGTTCATCAATGCCGCTGCCCGGTAAGGTTCCGCCCCGGTGAGATCGGTCAGAAAGATAACGCCGTCGCCCGAATCGCAGTGGTGAAGAGCATCGCACATCATCCGGCTGAGCATATTGGTGCTTAACCCATGCCAGAAATTCACCGCACAGCACTGAGGCTGCGGCCCAAAGCGCTGCTCGAGAGCATCCAGTATCTTTTGTGCGTAGTCGTCGTGTCCGGCAATGACCCAGCCAAGCATAAAGTCTCTCCTGTTTATGGAGCGACAGTGTGCCAGAACGCTGAATAAGTAGCCTGATGCGTATCAATTTGGCGTAAAAAAATCCCCCTAAAGAGGGGGATTTAATCAGGAACTATTAGGTCCGGAGCCCGCGACCGCGCTGGATGAGATACCAGCACAACAAGTAAAACACGACGATAAAGATTGCCAACACACCGACGGTGGTCACCAATGGCACATCGGTAATGCCCAGGAAACCAAAACGGAAGCCGCTAATCATGTAGACGATGGGGTTCAGGTGCGAGAGCGCCTGCCAGAACGGAGGCAGCAGGGTCAGGGAGTAAAACACCCCGCCCAGATAGGTCAGCGGCGTCAGCACGAAGGTCGGGATCAGGCTGATATCATCGAACGTTTTGGCAAAGACGGCGTTCAGCAGACCGGCCAGCGAGAACAGAATAGCCGTCAGTACAAGCGTCAACGCCACGAACAGCCATGAATGCACCTGGAACGGGACGAAGAACAGCGACACCGCCGTGACCAGGATCCCCACGCACAGACCGCGCGCGACGCCGCCACCAACATAGCCCGCGATGATCACGTGCGTGGGTACCGGTGCCACCAGCAGCTCTTCGATATTGCGCTGGAACTTCGCGCTGAAGAATGAGGAAGCGACGTTGGCGTAAGCGTTGGTGATCACCGCCATCATGATCAGGCCCGGCACGATGAACTGCATATAGGTGAAGCCGTGCATTTCGCCGATACGCGAGCCAATCAGGTTACCAAAGATAATGAAATACAGGGTCATGGTGATGACCGGCGGAACCAGGGTCTGGATCCAGATACGGGCGAAGCGGTGAACTTCTTTGGTCCAGATGCTTTTCAGCGCCACCCAGTACAGCTGCATCATGCCTGATCCCCTTGTTTACCGTTTACCAGCGTCACGAACAACTCTTCGAGACGGTTAGCTTTGTTACGCATACTCTGTACCTGAATCCCCTGCGCGCTTAGCTGGCTGAACACGCTGTTAATCCCCTGTTCACGCAAAACTTCGACTTCCAGCGTGGACGTGTCCACCAGCCGATACTGGTAACCGTCGAGCTTAGGCAGTGGACTTTTAGGGGCCAGATCCAGGATGAAGGTTTCTGATTTCAGCTTGGAAAGCAGCGATTTCATCGAGGTGTTCTCTACCAATTCACCACGCTGGATAATGCCGATGTTGCGGCACAGCATTTCGGCTTCTTCCAGATAGTGAGTAGTCAGAATAATGGTAGTGCCTTTGTCGTTGAGATCTTTCAGGAAGCCCCACATAGAGCGGCGCAGCTCGATGTCTACGCCGGCAGTAGGCTCGTCCAGAATCAGCAACTTAGGTTCGTGCATTAACGCACGGGCAATCATCAGGCGACGCTTCATCCCTCCCGATAACATCCGCGCACGTTCGTTGCGTTTTTCCCACAGATCGAGCTGTTTTAAATACTTTTCGCTGCGCGCTATCGCTTCGCTGCGCTCAACGCCGTAGTAGCCAGCCTGGTGCACGACGATCTGCTGCACCGTTTCAAACGGGTTGAAGTTGAATTCCTGGGGAACCAGGCCAAGCTGGCGTTTGGCGTTGACCACGTCTTTTTGCAGATCGTAGCCAAACACCCGCACGCTGCCGGAGGTTTTATTCACCAACGAACTGATAATGCCGATAGTGGTGGATTTTCCCGCACCGTTAGGGCCGAGCAGCGCATAGAAATCACCCGCTTCAACGCGAAGATCTATGCCACGTAGCGCCTGGACGCCACCGGGATAGGTTTTCGTTAACTGTTCCAGTTCCAATGCAATTGTCATGGATATTCGCTTACCTTATTCGGTACTTGTTTGAAAATTCGTTGAGTTACCCTATATTACCCCATCGCACTTCTCGGGTGACAGGCGTTAACCTCACATGAAAGACATTGATTCCCTTATCAGCAATAATGAACTTTGGTCAAAAATGCTGGTTGAGGAAGACCCCGGTTTCTTCGAAAGACTTGCCCAGGCACAAAAACCTCGCTTTCTCTGGATTGGCTGCTCCGACAGCCGTGTTCCCGCCGAACGACTTACCGGCCTGGAGCCAGGCGAACTCTTTGTTCACCGTAACGTGGCAAACCTCGTTGTTCATACCGATCTGAATTGCCTTTCCGTTGTGCAGTACGCTGTAGATGTCCTTGAAGTTGAGCACATTATTATCTGCGGTCACTACGGCTGCGGCGGCGTTCAGGCTGCGGTAGAAAATCCGGAGCTGGGCCTAATTAACAACTGGCTGCTGCACATTCGCGACCTGTGGTTCAAGCATAGTTCGCTCTTAGGGGGACTGGCACCAGAACAGCGGATGGACACGCTCTGCGAATTGAACGTCATGGAGCAGGTATACAACATCGGCCATTCCACCATCATGCAGTCAGCCTGGAAACGCGGCCAGAAAGTCACGGTTCACGGCTGGGTCTACGGTATTCACGACGGGCGCCTGCGCGACCTTGAAGTGACGGCCACCAGCCGCGAGTCACTCGAGCAGGGCTACCGCAGCGGCATAGCCAACCTGAAGAATACCCACCATAGCCACCGGAATCGCGCAGCTTCGCAATAATTCCGTGAAATGTGGATAGCAAAAAGGGCCTTTTAAGGCCCTTTTTTGTTTGCTTACGACGATTGATTACTCGTCCAGCATCACCACTTTGCCAACGAACGGCAGGTGGCGATAGCGCTGGGCATAGTCGATGCCGTAGCCAACGACGAATTCGTCTGGGATAGAGAAGCCAACGTATTCAACGTTAACATTCACTTCGCGGCGAGTCGGTTTGTCCAGTAGCGTACAAATGGCCAGAGATTTTGGTTCACGCAGGCTCAGGATCTCGCGCACTTTACTCAGGGTGTTGCCGGAGTCGATGATATCTTCCACGATCAGCACATCTTTCCCACGGATATCTTCGTCCAGATCTTTCAGGATCTTCACGTCGCGAGTGGTGGACATGCCGCTGCCGTAGCTTGAAGCGGTCATAAAATCGACTTCATGGGAAACCTGAACTTCACGGCACAGATCCGCCATAAACATAAATGAACCACGCAGCAGACCCACCAGCACCATGTCACTGCCGCTGTCGCGATAGTGTTCGGTGATTTGACGACCCAGTTCAGCGACACGGGCTTTGATCTCCGCTTCCGGGATCATCACTTCAACAGTATGTTTCATATCTCTAACCATATGATTTAAAAACAAATCATTTAATGCTGGTTCACCTGCAGCCAACACAAAATAGTGAGGCGTGGAGTATACCAGCAAATCGCCTTCACATCCCCACTTCAAAAAAAAGCCATAAATGTGACAACCATCACACTTGTTAATAACTATAATTAAATGCTATCAAAACTTTATGAGTGTGATAATTGTGAAAACAAATAAAACCGGATCGCAACTATTTGTGACCCTCTCGGCCCTCTTTGCTGTACTTTGCGGGCTCTATTTACTCTTTGGCGGGATATGGTTAGTGGCTATAGGCGGGTCGTGGTATTACCCGATCGCCGGCCTGGTGATGCTCGGTGTCGCCTGGCTGCTGTGGAAGAGCAAAGCCTCCGCGCTTTGGCTCTACGCGGCCCTGCTGCTGTGTACGATGGCCTGGGGCGTCTGGGAAGTCGACTTCGACTTCTGGGCGCTGACGCCGCGCTGCGACGTGCTGGTGTTCTTCGGCGTCTGGCTTCTGCTGCCGTTTGTGTATCGCCGCCTGGTGATTCCAGCAAGCGGCGCGGCAGCATCGCTGGTGGTTTCCCTGCTGATTACCGCCGTTGTGCTGGTCTGGGCGGGCTTTAACGACCCGCAAGAGATCAACGGCACGCTGAATCTGGATAATGCCGCAGCTACCGCTGAGTCTTCCATTCCTGATGCCGACTGGCCAGCTTATGGCCGCAATCAGGAAGGGCAGCGTTTCTCTCCGCTCAAGCAGATCACCACGCAGAACGTGGGCCAGTTGAAGGAAGCCTGGCGCTTCCAGACCGGCGACGTGAAGCGTGCTACCGACCCGGGTGAAATCACCAACGAAGTCACCCCGATCAAAATCCGCGATATGCTTTACCTGTGTACCGCCCACCAGCAGCTGTTCGCACTGGATGCCGCCACCGGGAAAGAAAAGTGGAAATTTGACCCTCAGTTAAATACCGACCCTTCGTTCCAGCACGTGACCTGCCGTGGCGTTTCTTACCACGAAGCCACCGCGGATAACGCCCCCGCGGATGTAGTGGCCGACTGTCCTCGCCGCATCCTTCTGCCGGTGAACGATGGCCGCCTGTTCGCGCTCAACGCCGATACCGGCAAGCTGTGTGAGAGCTTTGCGAACAAAGGTATTCTGAACCTGCAGACCAACCAGCCGGTGACTACGCCAGGTATGTACGAGCCGACTTCACCGCCTATCGTGACCGACAAGGTGATTGTGATTGCCGGGGCAGTGACCGACAACTTCTCTACCCGTGAGCCTTCCGGCGTTATCCGTGGTTTTGACGTTAATACCGGTAAACTGCTGTGGGCGTTTGACCCAGGCGCGAAAGATCCAAACGCTATCCCGGATGACGAGCATCATTACACGCTGAACTCGCCGAACTCGTGGGCTCCGGCGGCATATGATGCAAAGCTGGATCTGGTTTACCTGCCGATGGGCGTGACCACGCCGGACATCTGGGGCGGCAACCGCACGCCTGAGCAGGAACGCTACGCCAGCAGCATCGTGGCGCTGAATGCCACCACCGGTAAGCTGGCCTGGTCCTATCAGACCGTCCACCACGACCTGTGGGATATGGACATGCCTGCCCAGCCAACGCTGGCGGATATCACCGACAAAAACGGCAACAAAGTGCCGGTGGTGTACGCTCCGGCTAAAACTGGCAACATTTTTGTTCTGGACCGCCGCGACGGTAAATTAGTGGTACCAGCCCCGGAGCAGCCTGTTCCGCAGGGTGCCGCCAAAGGCGACCATGTTTCCCCTACCCAGCCATTCTCCGAGCTGACCTTCCGTCCGAAGAAAGATCTGAGCGGGGCGGATATGTGGGGCGCGACCATGTTCGATCAGTTGGTCTGCCGCGTGATGTTCCACAGCATGCGCTATGAAGGCATCTTTACCCCGCCTTCCGAAAAGGGGACGCTGGTGTTCCCGGGCAACCTGGGCATGTTCGAGTGGGGCGGGATCTCCGTTGACCCAAATAATCAGGTCGCGATGACCAACCCAATGGCGCTGCCGTTCGTGTCTAAGCTGATTCCACGCGGGCCGGGTAACCCAATGGAACCACCAAAAGATGCGAAAGGCTCAGGCACTGAATCCGGCGTTCAGCCGCAGTACGGCGTGCCGTATGGAGTCACGCTGAACCCGTTCCTGTCGCCGTTCGGCCTGCCGTGTAAACAGCCGGCCTGGGGCTACATCTCTGGCGTTGACCTGAAAACCAACGAAATCGTGTGGAAGAAACGTATTGGTACCGTGGAAGACAGCATGCCGTTCCCAACCGGTATTCCAATGAAATTCCGCATGGGGATGCCAATGCTGGGTGGCCCAATCTCCACCGCCGGTAACGTGATGTTCATTGGTGCTACCGCAGATAACTACCTGCGCGCGTTTGATATGCGTGACGGGAAACAGCTGTGGGAAGCGCGTCTGCCAGCCGGTGGACAGGCTACGCCGATGACGTATGAAGTGAACGGTAAGCAGTATGTGGTGATTTCCGCAGGTGGCCATGGTTCCTTCGGCACGAAGATGGGGGATTATATTGTGGCGTACGCTCTGCCGGACGACGCAAAATAAAACATTGCGGGTGGCTCAGGCCACCCGCTCTTTCTTTTATGCGACAGTAAAACCAAGCATCATTCCGGTATCTTCATGCTCCAGCAGATGGCAGTGCGCCATATAGGCCGCTTCCTTTGGTGCAGCATGATCGAACTTCACCAGCACTTCGCTGCGCGCACCTTCCACCTTCACCGTGTCTTTCCAGCCCTGACGATGCGCCGCCACCGGTTTGCCGTTTTCGGACAGGATACGGAACTGGGTGCCGTGAATATGGAACGGGTGCAGCATCATGTCGCCTTCCCCGGATATCGTCCACTTCTCGTATTTCCCTTTTTGTGCAGCAAACGCCGGGGTTGCCATATCGAAAGCTTTGCCGTTGATTTTGTTGGCATTGTGGAAATCAAAGCCGTGGCTCATACCGCCGTGATTCATCTTCCCCATGCTGCCGTGGTCCATGTTCTTCATGCTGCCATGGCTCATACCGCCCATATCACCGTGGCCGTCCATCGACATGCCTGCCATCGCCTGCATGCCATATTTATCCATCAGCGCCTGCATGCCCATCATGTCGAGCATCGGATCCATCATCAGTTGCAGCCAGCGTTCAGTTGCGCCTTCCAGCGACGGGAGCGCAGGCACGTTGACCAGTTTGTCCGGCAACGTGCCAGAGGCTGCGATAATCAGCGGCTGAATGCGAACCACCGGAGCAGGTTTGTCGAAAGGTGCCACGGTCATGCCCATTTGCTTCACCGGCAGGGTGACAATATCAAAAGGCTTGCCGTCACGGGTATCGACCAGCACCTCGAACCGTTCCCCCATCAGAATTTCCAGCTCCGTGACTTTGACTGGCTCGGCCAGCAGTCCGCCGTCGCTGGCGATGACATAGAGCGGGCGATTGTCGCTGGCAGCAATGTTCAACGAGCGGGCATTACAGCCGTTAAGCAAACGCAGGCGCAGCCAGCCGCGCGGATTGGTGTGCTGGGGATAAACGGCGCCGTTGCATAGCAGCGTGTCGCCAAACCAGCCTACGGCCGCGCTCATGACGTCCAGCTGGTAGTCAATTTCTCCGTCCTTACCGAAACGTTTATCCTGGATAATCAGCGGAATATCATCGATGCCCCACTGCTTCGGCAGCATCAGTTGGGCACTTTCGTTATCTTCAATCAATACGAGGCCACCAAGCCCCATGGCCACCTGATGCCCGGTTTTACCATGCTGATGCGGGTGGAACCAACAGGTCGCCGCACGCTGTTGCGGCGTAAAGGTGACGCTGCGTTTTGCACCGGCGGCGATAACGCCCTGCGGGCCGCCATCGACTTCGCCGCCGACCTCAAGCCCATGCCAGTGCAGCGTGGTTTCTTCTGCCAGGTTATTATGGATATCGACCGTGACCGCTTCCCCTTGCGTTAGCTTTAACGCCGGGCCAAGCAAAGCACCGTTATAGCCCCAGGTCGTGGCAGATTTCCCGGCAAAAACGCTCTTTCCTGCGTTTACGGTGAGGCGAATGCTATTTTTGGCATCCGGGGCAAGCAAAGGTGGGATAGGCAACGCCGGACGATCGGCCGCCAGCGCGGCACGGCTCCAGAGTGGCAGCGCGCTGAAAGCCCCCAGCGCCGCGGTATATTTTAGAAAATTACGGCGATGCATAGTCAGTTCCTTTAGTTGGCATACTTGTCGGCGAGCATAAACCTTTCCCTAACGGTAAGGTCAAGTTTTAAGCTCATAATAAATATCGTCGACGCCCATTTAACTGTGTTAACGTTTCGTATCTGAGAAAAAGTGGTAGACGTGATGAAGATGGGAGTTAGGGCGTTATTACTGGGCATTTTGCTGGCTTTTTCTACCAGCAGCCTGGCGCTGAGTGAGTCTGAAGCAGAAGATATGGCCGATCTGACTGCGGTATTTGTGTTCTTAAAAAATGATTGTGGCTACCAAAACCTCCCTAACGGCCAGATCCGACGCGCGCTGGTCTTTTTTGCCCAACAAAATCAATGGGATCTCAGCAACTACGATAGCTGGAACATGAAAGCATTAGGTGAAGACAGCTACAAAGATTTGAGCGGTATTGCCATCCCCACGGCAACAAAATGCAAATCTCTGGCGCGCGATTCCTTAAGCCTGCTGGCCTACGTTAAATAACGCTTTCCCCGCCTGGCCTGAAATAATGACCGTGAAACCACGGTCATTGGCTCTTAGACCAAACAATGTGGCGGCGGTATCGGCCCCAGCGCGTTAACGCTGCTGCAGGAATTCCCGGTAAGCGTGTACCACCTGCAGGAAGTCCTCTACGCCGCAAAAAGAGAGGCTCTCTTCGTCGTAGTAGCTCATTCCCTCTTCCATCTCATCCCCGGAGATTTCCAGCTGGTTAGCGCGAACGATGACCTCTTCCTCGTCCAGCCACAGCGTATATTCGTGCCCGGCACGCTGCCACTGCCGCTCGCTGCCTTTCACGGAAAGCACGGCCTGCTCGACTTCATCCAGAAGCGCCAGGTTACCCTTCACTTCCTCATTAAACCAGTGGCCGACAACCTCGTGCCCCATTGACATACGCACCTTCACCATACCGGTGATGTCACGCAGAAATTCATAGTCCATCGCTGTTTCCTCTACATCGCGGGGGAAATCCTCACCCACGCCTATAGGCTTAATTATCGCAGCAAAGTCAGGGGAAAACAGCGTGGCGAGTAGAAGGACGAGAAATAAAAAGGAGAAACGCAGAGTGGTCTGGCGCCCTCACCCCGGCCCTCTCCCACAGGGAGAAAGAGCACAGAGTGAGGGTATTTAGCCTTTAAACGGCGGTCTGGAAGATGACGCCGTCCGCTTTCTCGGTGTACTGAGACAGCTGGTCAAAGTTCAGGTAACGGTAAGTGTCTACCGCCGTTTTATCAACCTGAGTCATGAAGGTCTGATATTCGTCAGGAGTTGGCAGTTTACCCAACAGGGAAGCCACGGCCGCCAGCTCAGCAGACGCCAGGAAGACATTTGCGCCGGTTCCCAAACGGTTCGGGAAGTTACGGGTTGAAGTCGACACGACCGTCGCGCCATCTGCCACACGAGCCTGGTTACCCATGCACAGGGAGCAGCCTGGAATTTCGATACGAGCCCCGCTCTTACCGAACACGCTGTAATAGCCTTCTTCCGTCAGCTGAGCCGCGTCCATACGGGTTGGCGGCGCCACCCACAGGCGAGTTGGCAGCTGACCTTTGTGGCTGTCCAGCAGTTTACCCGCCGCACGGAAGTGACCGATGTTGGTCATGCAGGAACCGATAAACACTTCGTCGATCTTCTCCCCGGCCACGTCGGACAGCAGACGAGCATCGTCCGGGTCGTTTGGCGCACAGAGGATTGGCTCTTTGATATCGTTCAGATCGATGTCGATCACTGCCGCATATTCTGCATCAGCGTCGGCTTCCATCAACTGCGGATCTGCCAGCCATTTTTCCATGCCCTGAATACGGCGCTCAAGCGTACGACGGTCACCGTAACCTTCGGCAATCATCCACTTCAGCAGCACGATGTTGGAATTCAGGTACTCTTCGATCGGCTCGCGATCCAGTTTAATGGTGCACCCTGCGGCAGAACGCTCTGCGGAAGCATCGGTCAGCTCAAACGCCTGCTCAACTTTCAGCGTCGGCAGACCTTCGATTTCCAGGATACGGCCAGAGAAGATGTTTTTCTTGCCTTTCTTCTCCACGGTCAGCAGGCCCTGTTTGATCGCGTACAGCGGGATCGCATGTACCAGGTCACGCAGAGTGATGCCAGGCTGCATTTCGCCTTTAAAGCGAACCAGCACGGACTCAGGCATATCCAGCGGCATAACACCGGTCGCCGCGGCAAACGCCACCAGACCAGAACCTGCCGGGAAGGAAATCCCGATTGGGAAACGGGTATGGGAATCACCGCCGGTGCCAACGGTATCCGGCAGCAGCATGCGGTTCAGCCATGAGTGAATAACGCCATCGCCCGGGCGCAGAGACACGCCGCCACGGTTCATGATGAAGTCAGGCAGCGTGTGGTGCGTTGTCACGTCCACCGGCTTAGGATAGGCCGCGGTGTGACAGAAGGACTGCATCACCAGATCCGCAGAGAAACCAAGGCAGGCAAGGTCTTTCAGCTCATCACGGGTCATCGGCCCGGTGGTGTCCTGGGAACCTACGGAAGTCATTTTCGGTTCGCAGTAAGCGCCAGGGCGAATACCTTCCACCCCACAGGCGCGGCCAACCATTTTCTGCGCCAGCGAGTAACCGCGGGTGCTAGCGGCAACGTCTTTCGCCTGAACAAATACGTCGCTATGCGGCAGGCTCAGTGCTTCGCGCGCTTTGGTGGTCAGGCCACGGCCGATGATCAGCGGAATACGGCCGCCGGCGCGAACTTCGTCCAGCAGCACGTCAGTTTTCAGTTCAAAGTTAGCGATCACCGCGTCGGTTTCGTGGTTACGCACTTCACCTTTGTACGGGTAAATGTCGATCACATCGCCCATATTCAGATCGTTAACGTCAACTTCGATCGGCAGTGCGCCAGCATCTTCCATGGTGTTGAAGAAGATGGGGGCGATTTTGCCGCCCAGCACAACGCCGCCGCCGCGCTTGTTCGGCACGTTCGGAATATCGTCACCCATGAACCACAGCACGGAGTTGGTAGCGGATTTACGGGAAGAACCGGTGCCCACAACATCGCCCACGTAGGCCAGAGGGAAACCTTTCTTCTGCAGCGCTTCGATCTGTTTGATAGGGCCAATTACGCCAGCCTGATCCGGCTCAATGCCTTCGCGGGCGTTTTTCAGCATCGCCAGGGCGTGCAGCGGGATGTCCGGGCGGGACCATGCGTCCGGGGCCGGGGACAGGTCATCGGTGTTGGTTTCACCGGTGACTTTAAAGACGGTAACGGTGATTTTCTCGGCCAGTTTAGGGCGAGACAGGAACCACTCGGCTTCGGACCAGGACTTCAGCACTTGCTGAGCGTAGGTGTTGCCCGCTTTGGCTTTCTCTTCTACATCGTAGAAGTTATCAAACATCAGCAGCGTGTGGGACAGCGCTTTGGCGGCAATCGGCGCCAGCTTTTCGTTATCCAGCGCGTCAATCAGCGGATGAATGTTGTAGCCACCCTGCATGGTGCCCAGCAGTTCAACGGCTTTTTCAGGGGAGATCAGCGGGGAAGTGGCATCGCCTTTGGCAATGGCAGCAAGGAAACCGGCTTTCACGTAGGCGGCTTCATCAACGCCCGGCGGTACACGGTTAGTAATCAGATCTAACAGGAATGCTTCTTCACCTGCTGGTGGGGTTTTCAGCAGCTCAACCAGTGCGGCCATTTGGGTGGCATCTAAGGGTTTTGGAACAATCCCTTCTGCGGCACGTTCAGCTACGTGCTTACGGTATTCTTCTAGCACGACGGTTCTCCTCGCTCTCATTGTCATTTGGCGACACCGGATCTCTCTCTTCACGCTCCTGTGAGACAGCAGTTTGTAGGGTAAATGCCCGGTACCGCGTCGGGCAGCATAGCAGGATTTTCAGGGGGTGTTAATCTGTTTACAAAAAAGCAACATTAAAACGTTGCTGAATCGTTAAGGGGGAATAGATTACTTTTTGATATGACCCTCAGACACAAAAAAACCGCCTTTCGGCGGTTCGTTTGCCCTGACAAAGTGGTAGCACACGATGAAAGGAAATGTTTTGTGGCAAGTCCAGTACGAGGACGATAATGCCCTTATCAGTATATGGTTGCAAGGCATATTGCTCATTTTGCGAGCTGACATCTAAAAGAGGATGTAAGCCACTGCAAGCTTAAAATCTCCATATCCGATCCCCCTCTTTTACCCTACATTCGACGATGGCCTGCTTCGCTGGTGTAGCAGCCAGTCATCGGGTTCGGGAGCAGTTTAACCGCTCTACGTGGTAAGTCCTGTACACTTGCCTGATTCTGCCTTTCCCGGTGAAGAAGGAATCGCCGTAGCCCAAAGGGTATACACGCAATGGAAATGCGTTTGCTGTACGCGCTGCTTCTGTTGTTAGGTTCACTGCTTTCGCTGAGCCAGGGTGGCTGGAATATTTCAGACATTACCGTTCAGTTCGTTTTGAACCTGGGCAATTAAGCTACTGGCCGCTCGCAAGGGCGGCCTTTTACGGGCAAAAAAAACGGCCCCAAAGGGCCGCTTTATCAGACGCTGAAAGTTACTTTTTCTTCGCTTTCGCGTTTGGCAGGTCGGTGATGCTGCCTTCGAAGACTTCAGCCGCCAGGCCAACGGATTCGTGCAGCGTCGGGTGAGCGTGGATGGTGAGCGCGATGTCTTCTGCGTCACAACCCATCTCGATAGCCAGACCGATTTCGCCCAGCAGCTCGCCGCCGTTGGTCCCGACAATCGCCCCACCGATAACGCGGTGAGTCTCTTTGTCGAAAATAAGCTTGGTCATACCGTCTGCGCAATCGGAAGCGATAGCACGGCCAGAAGCAGCCCACGGGAAGGTGGCAGTTTCGTAGCTGATGCCTTTCTCTTTCGCTTCTTTCTCAGTCAGACCAACCCATGCAACTTCTGGCTCGGTGTAAGCGATAGATGGGATCACTTTCGGATCGAAGTAGTGCTTCATCCCGGCGATAACTTCTGCGGCAACGTGGCCTTCATGAACACCTTTGTGTGCCAGCATTGGCTGACCGACGATGTCGCCGATAGCAAAGATGTGTGGCACGTTGGTGCGCAGCTGTTTGTCAACGCGGATAAAGCCACGGTCGTCAACTTCAACGCCGGCTTTGCCTGCATCGAGGTTTTTACCGTTAGGCACGCGGCCGATAGCCACCAGAACCGCGTCGTAACGCTGTGGTTCTGCAGGGGCTTTTTTGCCTTCCATGGAAACATAGATGCCGTCTTCTTTCGCTTCAACGGCAGTCACTTTGGTTTCCAGCATCAGGTTGAATTTCTTGCTGATGCGCTTGGTGAAGACTTTAACGATGTCTTTGTCTGCGGCAGGAATAACCTGGTCGAACATTTCAACCACGTCAATGTCTGAACCCAGCGCATGGTATACGGTGCCCATTTCCAGGCCGATGATACCGCCGCCCATTACCAGCAGGCGTTTAGGTACGGATTTCAGCTCCAGCGCATCCGTGGAATCCCACACGCGTGGATCTTCATGAGGAATGAACGGCAGCTCGATCGGACGGGAACCCGCCGCGATGATAGCGTTGTCGAAGTTGATCACGGTTTTACCGTTTTCACCTTCCACTTCCAGGGTGTTAGCCCCGGTGAATTTACCCAGACCGTTTACCACTTTCACTTTACGGCCTTTGGCCATACCCGCCAGGCCGCCGGTCAGCTGAGTGATAACTTTCTCTTTCCAGGTACGAATTTTGTCGATATCGGTTTTCGGCTCACCGAAAACGATGCCGTGTTCGGCCAGTGCTTTTGCTTCTTCGATAACTTTAGCAACGTGCAGCAGCGCTTTAGAAGGGATACAGCCGACGTTCAGACAAACACCACCAAGGGTGCTGTAACGCTCTACGATGACGGTTTCCAGACCTAAATCCGCGGCGCGGAATGCTGCGGAGTAACCTGCCGGGCCTGCCCCAAGTACTACGACCTGAGTTTTGATTTCTGTGCTCATCATGACCTCTTAATTTATACCCGTCGTCCACCGGGTCGTTCTATCCGCCCGCAGTTTACAAAATTGTTAACAATTTTGAAACAACAAACGGCTCACGAATTGTCGCTTTCGCCAATAACCTCACAAACACCATGAGATTACCAGAAAAAAGCCGGCCGATTGGCCGGCTTTTCAATTACATCACCAGGCGGCGAATATCAGACAACATGTTGTTGATGATGGTGATGAAGCGAGCTCCATCAGCGCCGTCGATTACGCGGTGGTCGAAGGAAAGAGACATCGGCATCATCAGACGCGGCGTGAACTCTTTACCGTTCCAGACTGGCTCCATAGCAGACTTGGAGACACCCAGGATAGCCACTTCTGGCGCGTTAACGATCGGCGCGAAGTGAGTAGTCCCGATACCGCCCAAGCTGGAGATGGTGAAGCAGCCGCCCTGCATTTCGCCAGCGGTCAGCTTGCCGTCGCGAGCTTTCTTGGAGATAGCCATCAGTTCGCGAGACAGCTCAGTGATGCTCTTCTTGTTCACGTCTTTGAAGACTGGAACAACCAGACCATTCGGGGTATCAACCGCCACACCGATGTTGATGTATTTTTTCAGCGTCAGCTTCTGGCCATCTTCGGACAGGGAGCTGTTGAAGCGAGGCATCTGCTCCAGCGCGGCCGCAACGGCTTTCATGATGAACACTACAGGAGTGAACTTCACGTCCAGCTTACGCTTAGCGGCTTCGTCGTTCTGCTGCTTACGGAACGCTTCCAGATCGGTAATATCGGTTTTGTCGAAGTGGGTAACGTGCGGGATCATCACCCAGTTACGGCTCAGGTTAGCACCAGAGATTTTCTGGATGCGGCCCATTTCCACTTCTTCGATTTCGCCGAACTTGCTGAAGTCAACTTTCGGCCATGGCAGCATGCCTGGCAGACCACCGCCGGTCGCAGCCGGAGCTGCTTCAGCGCGTTTAACAGCGTCTTTCACGTAAGCCTGAACGTCTTCACGCAGGATACGACCTTTACGGCCGGTGCCTTTCACTTTCGCCAGGTTAACACCGAACTCGCGAGCCAGACGCCGGATCAGCGGAGTCGCATGAACGTACGCGTCGTTTTCAGCGAATTCAGATTTACCTTCTGCTTTAGCAGCAGGTGCAGCGGCTTTGGCTGCCGGGGCTGGTGCCGCAGCGGCTGGAGCTGGTGCAGCAGCAGTTGGAGCCGCAGCAGGTGCAGCGCCTTCTACTTCGAAGACCATGATCAGGGAGCCGGTGGACACTTTGTCGCCGGTGCTGATTTTGATTTCTTTCACGGTACCGGCGAATGGTGCAGGCACTTCCATGGAAGCTTTGTCGCCTTCTACGGTGATCAGTGACTGCTCAGCGGCAACTTTGTCGCCCACTTTCACCATCACTTCAGTGACTTCAACTTCATCACCGCCGATGTCCGGGACGTTAACTTCTTTAGAGCCGGAAGCCGCAGGTGCTGCGGCAGCAGCCGGAGCAGCAGCCTGTGCTGGAGCGGCAGCAGGTGCGGCACCCGCCACTTCGAAGACCATGATCAGAGAGCCGGTAGACACTTTGTCGCCGGTGCTGATTTTGATCTCTTTCACCACGCCCGCGAACGGCGCAGGGACTTCCATAGAAGCTTTGTCGCCTTCTACGGTGATCAGAGACTGTTCAGCGGCAACGGTGTCGCCCACTTTCACCATGATCTCGGTAACTTCTACTTCGTCACCGCCGATGTCTGGCACGTTAACGTCTTTTGCGCTCGCGGCAGCAGGTGCTGCGGCCGGAGCGGCTTCTTTCTTCTCTTCTGCCTTAGCAGGTGCAGCGTCTGCTGCACCTTCGGCGGAATCGAAAATCATGATCAGTTTGCCGGTCTCGGTTTTGTCGCCGACAGAGACTTTGATCTCTTTCACGACGCCAGCCTGTGGAGACGGAACTTCCATAGAGGCTTTATCGCCTTCTACAGTGATCAGCGACTGTTCAGCTTCAACTTTGTCGCCAACTTTGACCAGAATCTCGGTGATTTCAACTTCATCAGCGCCGATGTCTGGTACTTTGATTTCGATAGCCATTGTCTCTTTACCTCTTACGCCAGACGCGGGTTAACTTTTTCTGCATCGATGTTGAATTTAGTAATTGCGTCAGCAACCACTTTCTTATCGATTTCGCCACGTTTAGCCAGTTCGCCCAGGGCTGCTACGACCACGTAAGAAGCATCAACTTCGAAGTGGTGACGCAGGTTTTCGCGGCTGTCAGAACGACCGAAGCCGTCGGTGCCCAGTACGCGATAATCATCAGCAGGTACGTAAGTACGAACCTGCTCAGCGAACAGTTTCATATAGTCAGTAGAAGCAACCGCCGGAGCGTCGTTCATCACCTGAGCGATGTAAGGTACGCGCGGAGTTTCCATTGGGTGCAGCATGTTCCAGCGCTCACAATCCTGGCCATCACGAGCCAGTTCGGTGAAGGAGGTTACGCTGTACACGTCAGAGCCCACGCCGTAGTCGTTCGCCAGGATCTGTGCTGCTTCACGCACGTGACGCAGGATAGAACCGGAGCCCAGCAGCTGAACTTTACCTTTGCTACCTGCAACGGTTTCGAGTTTGTAGATACCTTTACGGATACCTTCCTCGGCGCCTGCTGGCATAGCCGGCATGTGGTAGTTTTCGTTCAGGGTGGTGATGTAGTAATAAATGTTCTCTTGCGCTTCACCGTACATACGGGTCAGACCGTCGTGCATGATGACAGCCACTTCGTACGCGTAAGACGGATCGTAAGAGATACAGTTAGGAATAGTCAGAGACTGAATGTGGCTGTGGCCATCTTCATGCTGCAGACCTTCACCGTTCAGCGTAGTACGACCGGAAGTCCCGCCGACCAGGAAGCCGCGAGCCTGTTGGTCGCCAGCCTGCCAGCACAGGTCACCGATACGCTGGAAACCGAACATCGAGTAGTAGATGTAGAACGGAATCATCGGCAGGTTGTTGGTGCTGTAAGACGTCGCAGCCGCCAGCCAGGATGCGCCAGCACCCAGTTCGTTGATCCCTTCCTGCAGAATCTGGCCTTTCTCGTCTTCTTTGTAGTATGCAACCTGCTCGCGGTCCTGCGGGGTGTACTGCTGGCCGTTCGGGCTGTAGATACCGATCTGACGGAACAGACCTTCCATACCAAAGGTACGCGCTTCATCGGCGATGATTGGAACCAGACGGTCTTTGATAGACGGGTTCTTCAGCATCACGTTCAGGGCACGAACGAAGGCGATGGTGGTGGAGATCTCTTTGTTCTGCTCTTCCAGCAGCTGAGAGAAGTCTTCCAGCGCAGGCAGTTCCAGTTTTTCGGAGAAGTTAGGCTGACGAGCAGGCAGGTAGCCTTTCAGCGCCTGACGACGTTCGTGCAGGTACTTGTGCTCTTCAGTGCCTTCTGGGAAGGTGATGTAAGACAGGTTTTCTACCTGCTCATCGGTCACTGGCACGTTGAAACGGTCGCGGATGTAACGCACGCCGTCCATGTTCATTTTCTTCACCTGGTGAGCGATGTTTTTACCTTCTGCGGTATCGCCCATGCCGTAACCTTTGATGGTGTGGGCCAGGATAACGGTCGCTTTACCTTTGGTTTCCTGCGCTTTTTTCAGTGCAGCGTAGACTTTCTTCGGATCGTGACCACCGCGGTTCAGGGCCCAGATCTGCTCATCAGTCCAGTCTGCAACCAGCGCTGCGGTTTCAGGGTATTTGCCGAAGAAGTGCTCACGAACGTAGGCACCGTCTTTGGATTTGAAGGTCTGGTAGTCACCGTCAACGGTTTCGTTCATCAGTTGGATCAGTTTACCGCTGGTATCTTTACGCAGCAGCTCATCCCAACGACCGCCCCACATCACTTTGATAACGTTCCAGCCAGCACCGCTGAAGATGCCTTCCAGTTCGTTGATGATCTTGCCGTTACCGGTGACCGGACCATCCAGACGCTGCAGGTTACAGTTGATGATGAAGCACAGGTTGTCCAGCTTCTCACGGGTCGCGATGGTGATCGCGCCTTTAGATTCTGGCTCATCCATTTCACCGTCGCCCAGGAAGGCGTAAACGGTTTGCTCAGAGGTGTCTTTCAGGCCACGGTGTTCCAGATATTTCAGGAATTTAGCCTGGTAGATCGCACCGATTGGGCCCAGCCCCATGGAAACGGTCGGGAACTGCCAGAATTCTGGCATCAGTTTAGGGTGCGGATAAGAAGACAGACCTTTACCGTGAACTTCCTGACGGAAATTGTTCATCTGCTCTTCGGTCAGGCGGCCTTCAAGGAAAGCACGTGCATAGATGCCCGGAGAGATGTGGCCCTGGAAGTACACCAGATCGCCGCCGTCTTTCTCGTTGGCTGCACGGAAGAAGTGGTTGAAGCACACTTCGTAAACGGTCGCAGAAGACTGGAAGGATGCCATGTGGCCACCCAGTTCCAGATCTTTCTTGGATGCGCGCAGAACGGTCATGATGGCGTTCCAGCGGATAGCAGAACGGATACGGCGTTCCAGATCCAGATTGCCCGGGTATTCCGGTTCGTCTTCAACGGCAATGGTGTTCACATAGTTGCGAGCACCTGCAGAAGCAGCGACTTTCACACCGCCTTTGCTGGCTTCGGACAGCAGCTGATCGATCAGATACTGTGCACGCTCAACACCTTCTTCACGGATAACCGATTCGATCGCCTGTAGCCAGTCGCGAGTTTCAATCGGATCCACGTCATTTGGGAAACGTTCTGACATGGGGGTATTCCTTATCTGTCTAATACGTTGATTTATCTGGAACCTGTCCCATTGCGCTCTTGCCCGAATGAATTCGGGTAACTGAAGAAAAGAACGCAATAAGACAGGTTCTGTGTTTAGTTGCCGCGCGCTAAAAGTTTGGCGCTTAATCCTTACGTTGCTGAAGGAGACGGAGAGAGCGCTCACGACGGCTCTGCTCACGGCTGCGATCCAGCAATATTTCCTCAATAAACGCCAGGTGACGGTGCGACGCTTCTCGCGCCTGCTCCGGCTGGCGAGCCATAATCGCCGCAAAAATGCTGGCGCGATGGCTGCTCACTTGCGCCAACATCTCGCGGCGCGCGTAGAGCAATTCAAAATTCTGGCGAACGTTCTGTTCGAGCATAGGCTCCATGCAGCGCAATAAATGAAGAAGCACAACATTATGCGCGGCTTCGGTTACGGCAATTTGATACTGCATGACGGCATCGGCTTCGGCGTCTAAATCACCGGACTCCTGAGCCTGCTGGATGGCAATATGGCAATCACCAATGCGCGAGAGATCTTCTTCGGTTCCGCGCAGCGCCGCGTAATAAGCAGCAATACCTTCAAGTGCATGGCGGGTTTCAAGCAGATCAAACTGGGATTCGGGATGGTCTGAGAGCAGTTCGACCAGCGGGTCGCTCAGGCTCTGCCAAAGGCTGTTCTGGACAAAAGTACCGCCGCCCTGGCGACGAAGCAGCAAACCCTTGGCTTCGAGACGCTGGATGGCCTCGCGCAGCGAAGGACGGGAAACATCAAATTGTTTCGCCAGTTCGCGTTCAGGTGGAAGTTTTTCGCCCGGGCGTAGAGTGCCCTCAAGGATGAGAAACTCCAGCTGCTGCTCTATCACATCGGATAATTTTGGTTGGCGGATTTTGCTGTAGGCCATCGTTCCCTATCTCTGCCATTAGCCCGGAGTCAATTGGTAAGACCAATTTCACGTTCGTGAGGCTAAAAGTAACAAAGTATTCACCTTCTGTCCATATTGGTTTTGATTGAAATCATGAAAGCAGGCACATTTTAACAATAACAAAAGAAGGGATTTTCAAAACCATAACTTGGGCACTAACTCGCATTTACCCACAAAGCGGTAAGTTAACGTTTATGAAACGATATATTTTTCAAAAACAACCGAAAGACGCGGTGAATGTATGTCATTTTTGTGACGCAAAACGGCCGCTCAAGAAGTATTCCCGACTCACCTTGTCCTCCCCTCTTTTTTACAAATGGTTTCTTTTTGCCCAACTCGTCAGAGCAGTGGCAGAAAGCAGGTGCAAAGGCCTGCGCTTAACATTATTCTTTGCGATGCGGTAGCCCTATCCGCAAAATTCATAATTGATAACCGTAAAAAAAAGACTACACATTACGGAATACAACAATTACATCCGCGTCAATGTAGCGCAGACATTAACCACTACGAGGTTACATGATGGAAGGTCAACAGCACGGCGACACGCTGAAGCGCGGTCTTAAAAACCGCCACATTCAGCTTATCGCGCTGGGTGGAGCTATCGGGACGGGCCTGTTTCTGGGCAGCGCATCCGTCATCCAGTCCGCAGGTCCGGCAATTATTCTCGGCTATGCTATCGCCGGGTTTATCGCATTTTTAATTATGCGCCAGCTGGGTGAAATGGTTGTTGAGGAGCCGGTAGCCGGGTCCTTCAGCCATTTTGCTTACAAGTACTGGGGTGGTTTCGCGGGCTTCGCTTCAGGCTGGAACTACTGGGTACTCTACGTTCTGGTCGCCATGGCTGAACTGACGGCCGTCGGCAAATACATCCAGTTCTGGTGGCCGGAGATCCCAACCTGGGCTACGGCGGCGGTATTCTTCATCGCTATCAACGCCATCAACTTAACTAACGTTAAAGTCTTTGGTGAGATGGAGTTTTGGTTCGCTATCATCAAAGTGGTGGCGGTTATCGCCATGATTCTGTTCGGCGGCTGGTTACTCTTTAGCGGCAACGGTGGTCCACAGGCGTCCGTCAGCAACCTCTGGGATCAGGGTGGCTTCCTGCCGCACGGCATCACCGGGCTGGTCATGATGATGGCTATCATTATGTTCTCCTTCGGCGGGCTTGAGCTGGTCGGTATTACCGCCGCTGAAGCAGACAACCCGGAAGTGAGCATTCCAAAAGCGACCAACCAGGTTATCTACCGTATTCTGATTTTCTATGTCGGGTCGCTGGCGATTCTGCTGTCCCTGCTGCCGTGGACACGCGTGACCGCGGACACCAGCCCGTTCGTGCTGATCTTCCATGAGCTGGGCGACACTTTCGTGGCTAACGCTCTGAATATCGTGGTGCTCACCGCCGCCCTGTCGGTTTACAACAGCTGCGTTTACTGCAACAGCCGTATGCTGTTCGGCCTGGCACAGCAGGGGAACGCGCCGAAGATATTGAAAAGCGTCGATAAGCGCGGTGTACCGGTGAACACGATTCTGGTTTCCGCAGGCTTCACCGCCCTTTGCGTGCTGATTAACTACCTGGCACCGGAATCCGCTTTCGGCCTGCTGATGGCGCTGGTTGTCTCAGCCCTGGTGATCAACTGGGCGATGATCAGCCTGGCTCACATGAAATTCCGCCGTGCTAAGCAGCAACAAGGGGTGAAAACCCGCTTCCCTGCCCTGTTCTATCCGTTAGGAAACTGGGTCTGCCTGCTGTTTATGGTTGGCGTGTTGGTCATCATGCTGATAACGCCAGGCATGGCCATCTCGGTTTACCTGATCCCAGTGTGGATTGCGATTCTGGGCGTCGGTTATTTCCTGAAGCAGAAAAACCTGAAGACAGTGAAAGCCTGATAAAGAAAACGCCCCGCAATGCGGGGCGTTTTCTTACAGCCTTCCGGCCCTAAACCAAAGTGCCGTAAATCGTCAGTAACGCCACCACGACCACAATCACCAATGAAATTTTCTTCGCCAGCGATACCGCAGCTTTCGGTGTTTTCATCTTATCCTGATGGGGTTCTCTCGCCAGCGAGTACTGTGCCAGTTGTGTGAGAACCTGGTATTGAGAGGTATGCCTGTCGGCAAGGGATGCAAACCAGGCTGGAAGCGCTCGCTCACCGTGGCCCAACAGGGCATAAGCGACACCCACCAAACGCACGGGCACCCAGTCAAGAATATGAAGAATGCCGTCAATTCCCGAGAGCAAGCGCTCGTGTGCCGTATGATGCCGGGCAAGCCATGTCTGCCATGCGCGCAGGAAAGCATACCCTGCGAGCGTAACCGGCCCCCATGTTCCGCCCACCACAAACCAAAACAGCGGCGCGAGATAGAAACGGAAGTTAATCCACAGCAGCGCGTTTTGTAGCTCGCGCAGGTATTCACGCTCGCTGCACTCAGGCGGAACACCATGAATCAATGTAAGCTCTGAAGCCATTGCATCACGGGCATGTTCATCATCATGGCTGGCGGCTTTAAGATACGAATGATAATGCAGCCTGACCTGCCCGGCCCCGATGCAAAGCACACCCAGCGCAATCCAGAACACCAGCAGTGGGACGTTGAATAGTAACCCATGCAAAGCACGGAGAATCAGGAAAACCACGGCCATAAATGCAGCGGTCATTAACAGCGTTCTTAACAGAGAAAAATGCTTAACCCGTCCAAACAGGACTTCAAGACGATGATCTAACTGCCAGTGTTCGCCCATTTTGAACAATCGCTCGCCCATCAGGACTAACAGCAGGGTAAACAGGGTCATGTGCTCTCCTTGTCAGTTGCCTCTTCAACCGCACCCCAAAAGCGCGGCCAGTCAAACGAAGGGCCTGGATCGGTCTTCCGACCAGGTGCTATATCGCTGTGGCCCGTGATGTTTTTCGCCATATCAGGATAGTGTTGAATCAGTAAGTTAGCTAAGGCTGTGAGTTGTTCATATTGAGCGTCGGTATAGGCCAGCGTATCGGTACCTTCCAGCTCAATACCGATAGAAAAGTCGTTGCACTTTTCTCTTCCCTGATAGCTCGAGACGCCCGCATGCCAGGCTCGTTTATCGAAAGGGACGTACTGAACAATTTCGCCGTCCCGGCGAATCAGACAATGGGCAGACACGCGCAAATGCGAAATACCGGCAAAGTAAGGGTGCGCTACAGGATCGAGCGTTCCGGCAAATAACGCATCAATCCAGGGGCCACCGAACTCCCCCGGCGGCAAACTAATATTGTGCACCACCAGCAATGAGGGGTTTTCCTCTTCCGGTCGGCCGTCACAATGCGGGGATGGCAGATGTTTTACCCCCACCAGCCAGCCGTCTTTAAGCTGCATGAGAGGTTCTCCTTAGAGTGGTACTTGAAGTCGCTTCAGAGTAGCATGAAACAATATTAACTTATTCATTCTGGAGTTTAATCATGCCGCCCCGCCGTTATAATCCTGACCGCCGACGTGACGAGCTGCTCGAACGAATTACCCTCGATATCCCACTCGCCGTAGCCCAGGCGCTGCGAGAAGATCTGGGCGGCGAAGTCGACCCAAACAACGACATCACGGCACAATTATTACCCCCAGAAAACACGTCGCATGCGGTTGTTATCACCCGCGAAAATGGCATTTTTTGCGGTAAACGCTGGGTAGAAGAAGTCTTTATTCAGCTTGGCGGCGACGTGAAGGTGACATGGCATGTCGAAGATGGCGCTGAAGTCACCATCAATCAGCCACTTTTTGAGCTTAATGGCCCGGCCCGTATTCTCTTGACCGGAGAAAGAACGGCGCTGAACTTCGTGCAAACGCTCTCAGGCGTAGCCAGCGAAGTTCACAGTTACGTGGCGCTGCTTGAGGGCACTAAAACGCAGTTGCTGGATACCCGTAAAACACTTCCGGGCCTGCGCACCGCGCTGAAATATGCCGTGCTATGCGGCGGGGGCAGCAACCATCGCCTCGGCCTTTCCGATGCTTTCCTGATCAAAGAAAATCACATTATTGCTTCCGGCTCTATTCGTCAGGCAGTGGAGAAAGCATTCTGGATGCACCCTGACGTGCCGGTAGAAGTGGAAGTTGAGTCACTGGATGAATTGGAACAAGCGCTCAAAGCTGGGGCTGACATCATCATGCTGGACAACTTTACCGTTGAGCAAATGCGTGAAGCCGTGGCACTTACCCAAGGGAAAGCGCGCCTGGAAGTCTCTGGTAACGTGACCAAAGAGACGCTGAGAACATTCGCTGATACCGGCGTGGACTACATCTCCGTAGGCGCTCTGACTAAGCACATACGCGCCCTCGACTTGTCTATGCGCTTCCGCTAATGCAACACCACGGCGGGCCAGCCATTACTGCGCCCGCTTTTTTGCGTACTGATTTCCATTTTTATTGTCGATACATACAACTGCGTTAACTAACACGGAAAGCATTTCCCGAATGTCCTTTTCCCTGTTCGCTATTGCTTAGCCTGTTCAGCACAGTGTTGCTCTCTAACCAAAAGGAGCGACAGATGAACAAGCAAAAAGGATTTACGCTAATTGAGCTTATGGTGGTGATAGGCATCATCGCCATTCTGAGCGCCATCGGCATTCCTGGATATCAAAACTACCTTCGTAAAGCAGCCTTGACCGATATGCTGCAAACCTTCCTGCCCTATCGTACCGCCGTCGAACTTTGTGCCATCGAGCGTGGAGGGATCTCCGATTGCGATGCCGGCAGTAACGGCATCGCTGAAACCAAAACGACGCGCTACATCAGTTCAATGAGCGTTGCCAGCGGGATTGTGACGCTCAACGGCCAGGAATCTCTTAACGGGCTGGCGGTTACGTTCACCCCTCAGTGGAGCGACGGTAACGGCGTAACCGGCTGGGCAAGGGTCTGCAGTGCTGAAAACGGATCGCCGCTGAGACAAGCCTGTGAAGATGTATTCCGGTTTAACGAAACGCAAGCGGGGGCGGGTAAATGAGTACGAAAGAACAGCTTAACGCCCTATGCCAGCACTACAACGCCATACTGATAGAGGAAACGCCTGACGCGGTACGAATTGCTGCGGTTGAAGCCCCAAACGAGCAAATGTACGAGGCGCTCCGCTTTCTTTGTGATAAACACATTGATGTAGAGATCTGGCCCATTGAACGGCTCGAGAAATGGCAAACGCTGGAGCCCTCTCAGCCTTCGGAGCACGACCGCAGCAGTTCAGCGGTCGCACTTTTGAATACAACACTTGCTGCCGCCGTACAGCAGCGTGCATCCGATATCCATTTTGAGCCCTTCGAAAATGCCTATCGAATTCGGCTTCGCATTGATGGCGTGCTGCAATGTCAACCGCTACTGCCTCAGGCAATGGCAGCGTCCGTCACTGCAAGGCTCAAAATTCTGGCTAACCTGGATATCGCGGAAAAGCGGCTGCCTCAGGACGGACAAATGGACTACCTCGCCGAGGAGGTGAAAGCGTCATTTCGCGTCTCGACGCTGCCTTGTCGATACGGCGAGAAGGTCGTTTTACGGCTTCTTCAGCAGGGCAAACAGCATATGGACATTCATTCTCTGGGGATGTCAGAGGATGAAAAAAAACAACTTCAGCAATCACTCCAGGCCCCGCAGGGGATGATTCTGGTAACCGGTCCTACAGGGAGCGGAAAAACCATTACGCTGTATAGCGCCCTGGAGGCGCTTAACCAACCGGGTATCAACGTCTGCAGCGTAGAAGATCCCATAGAAATTCCTCAGGAAGGGCTGAACCAGACGCAGATAAACCCTAAGGCTGGTCTCACCTTTCAGCACGTCCTACGCGCATTACTGAGGCAGGATCCAGACGTCATTATGGTCGGTGAAATCAGGGATGGTGAAACAGCAGAAATTGCCATCAAAGCTGCCCAGACCGGGCACCTGGTTTTATCGACATTGCACACCAACTCCACCGTTGAAACGCTTGTCCGCCTGGAGCAAATGGCCATTCCTCGCTGGATGATCGCATCTGCCTTGAATATCATCGTGGCTCAAAGGCTGGTGAGAAAGCTTTGCCCTCACTGCAAAACACACCACGAACCAGCCATAACATTACCTGGACACATTTGGCCTTCCGCGCTGCCCAATTGGCATCCGACAGGATGTGAACGTTGCTACGGAGGATATTATGGGCGAACAGCGTTATTTGAAATCCTGCCGCTAGCCGCCGCTCTAAGACAAGCCATCACGCAAGGCGAATCCGCAAGTAACATTGAAAGTCTCGCCAGAGAGCAAGGGATGAGTACGCTTTTCGAAAATGGCTGCGTTGCCGTAGCACAAGGCCATACGACGCTGGAAGAGGTTTACCGCGTGCTAGGTGTGCCACATGCCTAAACCTCTGCTTTGGCGATGGGAAGCCATAGACCACGAAGGCCAATTAAAAAATGGTGAATCGCTTGCCGGCGAGCGCGCTTCTCTTGAGGAGGAGCTTGCTCAGCAGCAGCTTCAGCTCCTGTCCGTTAAAAAATCATCGCTGTCAGGGAGATCCTGTTGGCATATTCAGCACAAAATTGACTTTGTCCGGCAACTTGCAGCGTTGATCCATGCCGGTATCGCCTTAACTGACGCGCTGTTGCTCATAGCCCGACAGCATCCCAAACCTGCATGGTCGGCATTATTACAGCACATAGAACGACAGGTAGCGCAGGGCATACCGTTTTCCGAAACGCTTAAGCAATGGCCCCATATCTTCCCGCCCCTGTTTATTGCATTACTGCATACCGGAGAGCTGACGGGAAGGCTTGCAGAGTGCTGCCAGCGGCTGGCAGAACAACAAGAACAACACTACCAACTCAGCAAAAAGGTCGTGAAAGCCCTGCGTTATCCGCTCTTTATTTTGATTGTTGCACTGCTGGTAACCGCAGGCATGGTTGGGTTTGTTCTGCCTGAGTTTGCCAATATCTATCGTTCTTTTAACGCGCCTCTGCCCGCGATCACCCAGGCCGTTATGAGTCTTTCAGAGTGGGCAACGTCTCAAGGAGGATGGTGGATTTTAACCGCTATGCTCTTAGCCGTTATAGGTTGGTGGCTTCGCCGCACCCAACCCGTCGTTCGAGAAAAAGAACAATTACTGCTGTTAAAAGTACCGGTCATTGCTCCCTTGAGGCGAGGCCAGCTACTCAGCCAGATATTTACCGTACTAACGCTGTCTCAGCACTCTGGCGTCCCCTTGTTACAGGGTCTTGAAGCGGTTGAAAAAACGCTGACCCAGACGTTCTGGCAACGGCAAATTACTGATGTACGCGATCGGGTTTCCGAGGGAAAGCCCCTCTGGCAGGCGTTGGAGCAGTCGGGGTATTTCACACCACTTTGCCAACAGTTGGTTCGAATTGGTGAAGAATCCGGTTCTCTGGATCTGATGCTTGAGCGCCTGGCGCGCTGGCATTATGAGAAAACGCAGGAGCTGGCTGAAAATCTTGCCGCCACGCTGGAGCCAGTCATGATGCTGGTCATTGGCTTGATCATTGGCACGCTGGTGATAGCCATGTATCTACCTATTTTCCAGATGGGGGATGCCATGGGAGGAGGATGACGCAGCCTGAGCTGCGTCATCGATGCTCATCAGAGGCTATTGAAAACGCGGTTTTCCTGTTCCGCTACGCGGATGAAAGTTGTGCGTTTAGTCAGCTCTTTAAGGCGAGAGGCACCTACATAGGTACAGGCAGAACGCAGGCCGCCAAGGATATCGCGAGCGGTATTTTCCACCGGCCCGCGCAGAGGCAGCTTAACGGTTTTGCCTTCTGCAGCGCGGTACTGCGCAACACCGCCTACGTGGCGGGTCATGGCAGACTCGGAGCTCATGCCGTAGAACAACATAAACTTCTCGCCATCCTGCTCAACAACGGTACCACCGCTTTCTTCATGCCCTGCCAGCATACCGCCCAGCATAACGAAGTCAGCTCCACCACCAAAGGCTTTAGCTACATCGCCCGGCACAGTACAGCCACCGTCGCTGACGATCTGGCCGCCTAAGCCGTGAGCTGCATCAGCACATTCAATGACGGCGGAAAGCTGAGGGTAGCCCACGCCGGTTTTAACGCGCGTGGTGCATACAGAGCCTGGGCCAATGCCAACTTTCACGATATCGGCCCCGGACAGAATCAATTCTTCACACATTTCACCGGTAACCACGTTACCCGCACAGATAACTTTATCAGGCCATGCTTCGCGGGCTTTGCTGACGAACTGGGTGAAGTGCTCAGAGTAGCCGTTCGCCACGTCGATGCAGATAAATTTCAGTGCAGGAGTCAGGGCCAGAATCTGCTTAGTTTTGGCAAAATCTGCATCAGAAGTGCCGGTTGAGACCATGATATGGCGCAGCAGGTTTTCAGGCACGGAACGAATAAAGTTGCTCCACTCTTCTACAGAGTAGTGTTTGTGCACGGCGGTAAGAATATCGAATGAGGCCAGCGCCTGCGCCATCGCGAAAGTGCCTACGGTGTCCATATTCGCAGCAATAATAGGGACGCCAGACCAGGTAATACCGGAATGCTTGAATGTGAATTGACGTTCCAGCTCAACGTCTGAACGGCTTTTGAGGGTGGAGCGTTTTGGGCGAATTAAAACGTCTTTAAAACCTAACTTCAAATCTTCTTCAATACGCATGATGCAGATCCCTGGGTCGAATGGCGATGAACGCGATCGGCGGTAGGCTCTTCATTACTCAAGACAGAGAACAACGGCAAGCCCGGAACCCAGATATACAGAAATTAGACACTGGGGTGAGCAAGCACGGAAAACGTACCTGTGGCTTAAAGTAAAACGAGCAAACAACAGCCAACTCCAGTGACGCTATCATACGCAGTAATAATGACTCCGCAAGACTGCGAAAACCGACTTTTTTACGCTACAATCGTTTAAATTTACCTGGTAAACGGTAAAAAGCCCGCAGACGGCGAATACCCGATTTTTACGTGATACAAAATCACCTAAAATCACGCCACCAAAGACTTTTTATCTTATTGATAAATATAGCATCAGGATCGGTTATTTATGGTTTACACGGTTGCACTTACGGGCGGCATTGGCAGTGGTAAAAGTACCATCGCCGAAGCCTTTTCCCGCGCTGGAGTCACCGTCATAGATGCAGATGTAATTGCCCGTCAGGTTGTTGAGCCAGGCCAACGTGCGTTAGCTCTCATTTCTCAACATTTTGGCCCAAAGTTCCTTCTGGAAGATGGTTCTTTAAACCGTCGAGCGTTGAGAGAAACGATCTTCAGCTCCCCGCAGCAAAAGCAATGGGTTAATAACCTGCTACATCCTATTATCCAGCAGCAAACTCGTGATGAGATTGCTCGTGCTACCTCACCTTACGTGTTGTGGGTAGTCCCTCTGCTGGTAGAAAACAATCTGCAACAAAAGGCGGACCGGATTTTAGTGGTGGATGTTTCCCCCGAGACCCAGATTGCGCGTACTATGCTGCGGGACAATGTTTCCCGCGAACACGCCCAGCAGATTCTGAACGCTCAGGCGTCCCGGGAAGCTCGCCTCGCCGTGGCAGATGATGTAATTAATAATGACGGCAGTCCCCAGGACGTTGTCGTGCATGTTGACCGCCTGCATCGCCAGTACCTGAAACTGGCTGGTCTGGCCGCACAACAGGAAGCAGAATGATGAACACTCAGGTTCTTTTCGAACACCCATTGAATGAGAAAATGCGCACATGGCTGCGTATTGAGTTTTTGATCCAACAGATGCAGTCAGCACTTCCTATCAATGACAGCGCAAAGGCGCTGCATTTTTTTCGTAACGTCGGTGACTTACTGGATGTGTTTGAAAGGGGCGAAATTCGCACCGATATTCTCAAAGAGATAAGCCGTCAGCAGCGTAAACTGCTGAGCTGGTCAGAAGTCCCGGGGGTTGATATGCAGCGCATCGACTCGCTGCGAAGCCAGTTGGAGAGCTGCGGCAGCGTGTTGATGGCCGCGCCGCGCATCGGGCAAATTCTGCGAGAAGATCGCCTTATTGCGCTGGTACGCCAACGGCTTAGCATCCCAGGCGGCTGCTGTAGCTTCGACCTGCCTACCCTGCACATTTGGCTTTATCTGCCGCAGGAACAACGCGATGCTCAGGTTCATTTTTGGCTAAACAGTCTCGAACCAGTGAAACAGTCGCTCGATCTTCTGCTGGACATCATCCGCAATTCTGCGCCATTCCGGAAACAAACCAGCCTCAATGGATTCTACCAGGACAATGGCGACGATGCCGACCTGCTTCGTCTTCATCTCACTCTCGGCGATCAGCTTTATCCACAGATTTCCGGCCACAAAAGCCGCTTTGCGATTCGTTTTATGCCGCTGGATTCAGAGAATGGCCTGGTGCCTGAACGCCTCGACTTTGAGCTGGCCTGTTGCTAAGGAAACAACATGAACGAAGAAACCATCGTTAATTGTCCTGGCTGCGGCAAAGCGGTTATCTGGAACGAAAGCAGCCCATACCGACCATTTTGCAGCAAGCGCTGCCAGCTTATCGACCTGGGCGAGTGGGCCGCTGAGGAAAAACGTATTCCCAGCAGCGGCGACCTCTCTGAAAGCGAAGGCTGGAGCGAAGAACAGGAACGCTAATCGTTTAGCAGCTTTAAAATGACGGGCTCATTGGCTGGCGGAAACTCGTCGGCGATGAGTTCCCCTTGAGCAACCCAACGCCCGGGTTGCCCTTCTTTGCCCCAGGGTTCACCTTCCCAACTTTCTATCAGATAGAACCACAGGGAAATATGACGATCCGGGAACTGGTACTCCAGGGTTTCAAACAGGCTGGCACTTTGCACCACAATACCGGTTTCTTCCTGTAATTCCCGGATAACGGCCTGTTCCGGGGATTCACCTGCCTCAATCTTTCCGCCGGGAAATTCCCATTTATTCGCCATGTGCGCATCGGCTGCGCGCTGCGTGATAAAAATTTCACCCTGCTGATTACGGATAATGCCGACAGCGATTTGCAGTTGCTTCATACTCTCAAACTCCATGCGTAAAAAAGGCGCAGCAAGCTGCGCCTTTTCGATTTTGTCAGACCTTAGCTCAGACGGCCATGGCACTGTTTGTATTTCTTACCGGAACCGCAAGGGCAAGGATCGTTCCGACCCACTTTACGATCGCCAGTTTCTGCTGCCAGCGCCTGTGCGGCCTGAGTTTCATCATCCACATGACTAAGCTGCTGCATACGTGCCAGACGCTCGGCTTCTTCACGACGCTGTTGTTCCATCGCTTCAACTTCTTCCGGCAGGCGGACCTGGACTTTGCTCAGGGTGCTGATCACTTCATATTTCAGTGACTCCAGCATCGCGGCAAACATAGAGAAGGATTCACGCTTGTATTCCTGCTTCGGATCTTTCTGCGCATAACCGCGCAGGTGGATCCCCTGACGCAGGTAATCCATTGCGGCCAGATGCTCTTTCCACAGGGAATCCAGCGTTTGCAGCATCACGCCTTTTTCAAAGTGGCGCATCATTTCTGCACCCACGACTTCTTCTTTACGTTGATAAAGCTCAATCGCCGTCTGCAGAATACGCTCACGCAGCGTTTCTTCGTGCAGCTCAGGTTCTTTGTCCAGCCACTCTTTGATTGGCATCTCAAGATCAAAGTCGTTTTTCAGGCGTTCTTCCAGACCCTCTACATCCCACATTTCTTCCAGAGACTGAGGCGGAATATGCGCATCGATGGTGACTTTGAAGACGTCTTCACGAATGCTGGCGATGGTTTCGCTCACGTCGGTAACGTCGAGCAGCTCATTACGCTGGGTATAAATAGCGCGGCGCTGATCGTTTGCGACGTCATCGTATTCCAGCAGCTGCTTACGAATATCAAAGTTACGGCTTTCGACTTTACGCTGTGCGTTGGCAATCGCCTTGGTTACCCAAGGGTGTTCAATGGCTTCGCCCGGCTTCATACCCAGTTTACGCATCATATTGGATACGCGATCCGAGGCGAAGATACGCATCAGGGCATCTTCCATCGACAGGTAGAAGCGGGAAGAACCGGCATCACCCTGACGGCCAGAACGGCCACGCAGCTGGTTATCGATACGGCGGGATTCATGACGCTCGGTGCCGATGATATGCAGACCACCTGAAGCCAGTACCGCATCGTGGCGAACTTTCCAGTCCGCTTTGATCTGAGCAATTTGCTCTGGCGTTGGCTCATCCAGCTCGGCAATCTCTTCCTGCCAGCTCCCGCCCAACACGATATCCGTACCACGACCCGCCATGTTAGTCGCGATAGTTACCGCGGCTGGGTAACCCGCCTGAGCAACGATAGCCGCTTCGTTGGCGTGGAACTTGGCATTCAGAACATTGTGTTTGATACCGGCCTTGGTCAACTCATTGGAAACCACTTCAGATTTCTCAATGGAGATGGTCCCCACCAGCACAGGCTGGCCGTTCGCAGTACGCTCTTTAATGTCTTCGATAATCGCGCCAATTTTATCCAGTTCGGTCATGTAGACCAGATCCGGCATATCTTTACGGATCATTGGGCGGTTGGTCGGCACAACGATGGTGTCGAGCTTATAAATAGAGCTAAATTCAAACGCTTCGGTGTCTGCAGTACCGGTCATCCCTGCCAACTTCTCGTAAAGACGGAAGTAGTTCTGGAAGGTGATGGACGCCAGCGTCTGGTTTTCATTCTGAATTTCGACGCCTTCTTTTGCCTCAACGGCCTGGTGAAGACCATCTGACCAACGGCGCCCCTGCATAGTACGGCCCGTGTGTTCATCAACGATGATGACTTCGCCATCTTTAACGATGTAGTCAACGTCGCGGGTGAACAGCGCATGGGCGCGAAGTGCCGCGGTCACATGATGCATCAGCATGATGTTGGCTGGTGAGTACAGCGACTCGCCCTCTTCCATCATGCCTTCTTGCACAAGCAGCTCTTCAATCAGCACCAGACCACGTTCGGTCAGGTTAACCTGGCGAGATTTTTCATCCACGGAGAAGTGGCCTTCACCCTGGAAGGTGTCAGAGTCTTCTTTTTCCTGACGCATCAGGTGCGGAATGATTTTGTTCACGCGTTTGTACAGCTCAGAGCTGTCTTCCGCAGGGCCGGAGATGATTAGCGGCGTACGCGCTTCGTCGATCAGGATGGAGTCAACTTCATCCACCAGCGCATAGTGAAGCTTGCGCTGCACGCGCTCTTCAGGGCTGAAAGCCATATTGTCGCGGAGGTAGTCGAAACCGTATTCGTTGTTGGTACCGTAGGTGATGTCTGCTGCGTAAGCTTCACGCTTAGCCGGCGCTGGCATGCCTGGCAGGTTGATACCTACGCTCAGCCCCAGATATTCAAACAGAGGACGGTTGTTTTCGGCGTCACGCTGAGCCAGGTAGTCGTTCACGGTAACAACGTGTACACCTTTGCCACTCAGTGCGTTTAGATAAGCTGGCAGCGTTGCCGTCAGGGTTTTACCTTCACCGGTACGCATTTCCGCGATGCAGCGATCGTTCAGGACCATGCCGCCCAACAGCTGTACGTCGAAGTGACGCATACCGAAGACGCGTTTACTTGCTTCACGAACAACGGCGAAAGCTTCCGGGATTAGCGTTTCCAGCACTTCACCTTTTTCCAGACGCGCGCGGAACTCACCGGTTTTAGCCTTCAGCTCATCATCCGTGAGCTTTTCCATCTGCGGTTCCATGCTGTTGATCACGGAAACCACTTTGCGCATACGGCGCAGTGTACGATCGTTACGACTGCCGAAAACTTTAGTTAATAATTTGATTAGCATAATAAATTCTCAAACGCTTGCCGTCAGTACGGTCAATAAATTGTTGTTAGTTTGGAAGATGAATTAGCTGAGGCAAAGCGGGCCTGCGCGGATGCCCTGTACCTGACGGATCCACGCCACGGTACTGAAAACGTCTCCTACAGGAGATGCCCTAAACGCAGTCTGGCGAACAATAACGGGAGGTTTACTTTCCTGCGTTAACAGCGCGCTAAGCGTGTCCAGCAGGGCAAGGTGCTGTGCCTGAAGCGGCACGCTTTCCTGTGCCACAGGCAAAGCCTGAGGTGCCATAGCAAAGGAAAGATGACGGATAACGGTGCGGATTGCATGCTGGTGCCAGTAGTCCACACTAAAGGAAGGACGGCGAGTGCTTTCTTGCAGTTGAACAAGGCTATCGAAACGCAGCTGCCGTGCCGAATCGTGACGACTGGCGGAAGCTTCAGCGGGCACGCCGGTTTCTGTGTTACCGTTGAGCGCAGGCATGCCAAAACTCGCCGCGACCATCCCCAACAGGAGATGCGGCCAGAAATAACGTCTGCCAAATTGTCGCCAACGATTTAGAATACCAATCACTTTTTCCGCCGGAGCTTAATGTATGCGCGACAGTCGCCCGCAATCTTTAGAAAATCTGTTTGACGAAGCCGGTCAGGAAAGCATGCTACAGAACGTACAGCAACGTGCCGTCGCTCTGCTGCGTCTTAACCGGGCAGTGAAAAGCATTTTGCCTGCTCCACTGCATCCCTGGTGCCGGGTGGCCAACTTCCGTCAGGGCATTCTCGTCCTTGAAACCGCAAATGCCAGCTGGCTGATGCGCTTACGCTATGAACAAGCCACGCTGCTGAGTGCATTACGCGCCCAAATCTTACCATCATTGACATCAATCGACATCAGGATTAATCCTTCGCTGGCGGCAAAAGGGCAGGAATTTGTTCAAGAAAACACCACTCAGACAGAGACTGAGAAATACGAAGTGAATCGTCAACTGAGTAAGCAGAGTGCAGAAGCGTTGAGAGAGGTGGCTAAACGTAGCCCGGAGAAATTAAGAGCAACAATAGAACGACTGGCTTCACTGGCCGGAGAGGGTACCAGCAAAACCAGTCGTAATCGCTAATTTAAGCGTTACGCCAGCACCAGTTTAGGTGCTTTAAACGCCAGCGGAAGTTCGGCTTCGTCTTCGAAGGTCGCCCATTCCCAGGCTTCCTGTTTAGCCAAAACAGCCTGCAGCAGTTTGTTGTTCAGGGCATGACCAGACTTATAGGCGGTAAACGCGCCGATAATGTTGTGGCCACACATGAACAGATCGCCGATAGCATCCAGCATTTTGTGACGAACGAATTCATCTTCAAAACGCAGGCCGTCTTCGTTCAATACGCGATAATCGTCAACAACGATGGCACAATCGAAGCTGCCGCCCAGGCACAGGCCGCGGGACTGCAGATATTCGATATCACGCATAAAACCGAAGGTACGCGCACGGCTAATCTGACGCATAAATGCTTCAGCAGAGAAGTTCATGGTGTAGCGCTGGGTGCTTGCATCAATCGCCGGATGGTTGAAGTCGATGGTAAAGTCCAACGAGAAACCATTAAACGGTGACATTTCAGCCCATTTATCGCCATCTTCCACGCGAACCGTCTCTTTCAGACGTATAAATTTCTTGGCCGAGTTCAGTTCGTCAATCCCTGCATCAAGCAGCAGATAGACAAACGGCGCCGCACTGCCGTCCATAATAGGGATTTCTGGCGCATCGACTTCAACAATAATGTTGTCGATACCCAGCCCTGCCAGGGCAGCGTTGAGGTGCTCTACGGTAGAAATCCGTACATCATGCTCATTGACCAGACAAGTACAGAGCATGGTATCCCGCACGGATTTGGCATCAGCCGGAAAATCTACCGGAGGATTCAAGTCGGTGCGACGATAGATGACCCCGGTATTTGCCGGCGCAGGGCGCAGCGTCAGTGTGACTTTCTTGCCGGTATGTAAACCGACGCCAGTCGCCTGAACGATACGTTTAAGTGTCCTTTGTTTGATCATCGTATAATCCCGCCAAATTACTAAGCTAGCCGAGAGTGTATATCACTAACGGCAGGCCAGTTTAGCACAAAGAGCGAATATTCCCAACTTCCGGTTTATTCTTAATCAGCTTGCTTACGCAGGAACGCTGGAATATCCAGATAATCAGGCTCTTTCGCCGTCTGCGGTGTGTTGTCGTTCACCACTTTCGCGGCCGGCTTTTGCTCTTGCGTCAGCGGAGCCATACCGTGCTGCTGGTAGCGATCCATCACTGGCTGCTGTACCTGCTTGTTAGTCACCAGGGTGATCTCAGGACGTTTGTCCATGCCGATCCCAGTAGCAACAACAGTTACGCGCAGTTCGTCGTTCATCTCTGGATCCAGAGAAGTGCCGATAACCACAGTTGCGTTGTCAGATGCGAACGCACGAATGGTGTTACCCACGGTTTCGAACTCATCCAGACGCAGGTCGAAGCCAGCGGTGATGTTAACCAACACGCCACGAGCGCCAGACAGGTCGATATCTTCCAGCAGCGGGCTGGAGATAGCCATTTCTGCCGCTTCTTCAGCACGGTCTTCGCCGCTGGCAACGCCGGAGCCCATCATGGCATAGCCCATTTCGGACATAACCGTACGCACGTCCGCGAAGTCAACGTTCATCAGGCCCGGACGAGTAATCAGCTCGGCAATACCCTGCACGGCGCCTTTCAGTACGTCGTTTGCCGCACCAAATGCGTCAAGCAGAGAAATGCCGCGTCCCAGCACTTTCAGCAGCTTGTCATTCGGGATAGTGATCAAGGAGTCAACGTGCTTAGACAGCTCGGCGATACCCTGCTCCGCGAAAGCCATACGCTTCTTGCCTTCAAAGTTGAAAGGCTTAGTCACGACGGCAACGGTCAGGATACCCAAATCTTTAGCTACTTCGGCAACAACAGGAGCAGCACCCGTACCGGTACCACCGCCCATACCAGCAGCGATGAACACCATGTCTGCCCCGTCCAGCGCAGCGCGTAAAGCTTCGCGGTCTTCTTCCGCAGCGTTACGACCCACTTCTGGATTTGCGCCTGCGCCCAGACCTTTAGTGATCCCATTACCGATCTGGATCGTCTGGCCGACAGCGGTTTTACGCAGTGCCTGAGCGTCAGTGTTCACCGCAAAGAATTCAACGCCTTCGATGCGTTCACGCACCATGTGTTCAACGGCGTTACCGCCGCCGCCACCGACGCCGATGACTTTAATCACCGCGTCGTTGGTCAGTTCCATAGGTTCAAACATAGTTTCTCTCCGTTTTGTGCCTGTCGCCTGAGACCGCTAATTGTCTCCGGTCTCTTATAAAAATTAAAATTCTTTTCTCAGCCAGCTGTTCAGTCGCTTAAACCATGAGCCAACAGAGGTCCTTTTTTCCACTTCTGCTTCACCACTGAGATGTGACTCTTTCCCGTAGTGCAGCAACCCTACTGCGGTCGAGTAATACGACTCCTGGGCATAATCAGTAAGGCCAGTAATATTCAACGGCTGACCGATACGCACCTGCGTATGGAACACACGCTGAGCACAGGCTGCCAGGCCTTCAATTTGTGCCGCGCCGCCGGTTAACACAATCCCCGCCGCCAGATGATGTTTCACACCCTGCTGGCGAAGCTGCTCCTGTAACTGCAAAATCTCTTCATTGACCAGGTTGAGCAGCTCGGTGTAACGAGGCTCAATCACTTCAGCCAGCGTCTGACGCTGAAGACTGCGTGGTGGGCGTCCACCCACGCTCGGAACCTCAACGTTCTCGTCTTTGCCGACGATAGATCCCAGGGCACAACCATGGCGAACTTTAATCGCCTCAGCATCGCTCGGTGGCGTTCCGAACGCATAGGCGATATCGCTGGTAACCACGTTCCCTGCATAAGGGATAACTTTGGTGTGACGCAGCGCACCGCCGGTATACACCGCCATATCCATGGTACCACCGCCGATGTCCACAACACAGACACCCAGCTCGCGTTCATCTTCGGTCAGTACCGCGTAGCTTGCGGCCAGACCGGCGAAAATTAATTGGTCAACTTTCAAACCACAACGTTCAACCGCTTTAACGATGTTTTTTGCCATATCGTTATGGCAGGTAATCAGATGCACTTTCGCCTGCATACGGACGCCGGACAGGCCTACCGGATTTTTGATCCCTTCCTGGTAATCAATAGCGTATTCCTGCGGAATCACATGCAGAACGCGGTGTTCATCGCGAACACGCACTGATTTTGCCGTATGCACCACATTTTCAACATCTTCTTGCGTCACTTCCTCTTCCGAAATCGGCACCATGCCTATCTCGTTTTGGCAGCTGATATGCTTGCCGGACAGCGCCAGGTAAACTGAAGATATCTGGCAGTCTGCCATCAATTCAGCCTGGTCAATCGCCCGTTGAACGCATTTAACCACCGACTCAAGGTCGTTTACTCCGCCTTTGTCCATACCACGCGAAGGGCAGCTGCCCACGCCAATAATATTGACCATACCGTCGGGCAGAACTTCCCCTACTAAAGCGGCAACCTTCGCGGTGCCAATCTCCAGTCCAACTACCAGTTTTCTGTCCGTCGCCTTGATCATCGTTGTTCTGCCTGTGCCTGATTCTGTTGCTGATTCGGATTAGGTACCGGAGGAGGAAGTGCCTCCCAACCTACCGCGGCGCCTGAATCGTATCGCAGGTCGACATAACTGATCCGTTTGTTATCAGCCTGCGCCTGCTGCTGCAGAACCGGGTACAGTTCTACAAAACGATCCAGACGTTTCATCGTGTCGCCCCGACCAAGGTTGAGCTTAATTCCGTTATTCAGCGTCAACTGCCAGGAGCGACGAGCGGTCATAGCCGCTTGTTTCAACGTAAATTTATCCTTTGCCAGCACCACGCCCATGTCACGGTAACCTTGCAGAACTTCGTTTTCGCTGCCTTCCGGGCCGGAAAGCATCGGCAAAGTCTGCTTGCTGGTGCGTTCTGCTGGTACGCTGAAGGAATTTCCCTCTGCGTCAACCATATGCTGGTCATTCCAACGTGCTATCGGCACATATTCAACCAGATGAATCTTCAATTCGTCCGGCCACTGCTTTCTAACGCTTGCCTGCTTGATCCAGGGCAAGCGTTCTATCTGCTGTTGGATGATATTCACATCCTGGGTCATAAAAGTACCCGGAGGCCCCAGGGCCAGAATAGACTGGCGTATATCATCATTACGTGTGTAGTGCCGCTCCCCGGTTACCACCAGCCTGGAGAGTGGTAAACGCTGGGCATCTTCCATCCAGCCCACCACAATCCAACCGCCGATAAACACGCTCAACAATACCGCGCCCAGGAAAATCATCCCTGCCAGACGGGAGCCGTTGCTGCGCCGAGCGCTGGCATTTTCCTCGGCACGATTACGCGCATTCAGTGCAGCCTGCGACATATCAGTCCGCCAGTTCCAAAATACGTACAACCAATTGTGAGAAGCTCATTCCCGCCTGGCGAGCCGCCATCGGCACAAGGCTGTGGCTGGTCATCCCCGGAGAAGTGTTCACTTCTAACAGATAAAACTGACCATCGCTATCCAGCATCACATCGACCCGGCCCCAGCCGCTACAGCCGAGAATCTGCCAGGCCTGCAGAACTAATGTCTGCAATTCCTGCTCTCTTTGTTCAATTAATCCACCGGGGCAGAAATATTGAGTTTCATCAGAGAGATACTTCGCTTCATAATCATAGAAGGTTCCAGCAGGTTGGATCCGAATAGACGGTAAAATTTCCTCGCCTAAAATCGCAACCGTATACTCCGGGCCACTCAACCATTTTTCAATCAGCACTTCTTCGTCATGCTCGAAGGCCAGCTCAAGCGCGGCTGGCAGCACATCTACGCTGTCCACCTTAGACATACCTACGCTGGAACCTTCACGGCTCGGCTTGACGATAACCGGTAAACCTAATGCAGTAACACGCTCAACCAGCGCTGCGCTCAGGCCTGCTGCAAAATCCTGACGGTTGACGGCAACCCATGGTGCAACGGGTAAACCTGCCCCCTGCCACAGCAGTTTGCTGCGCAGCTTATCCATCGTTATCGCCGAAGCCATAACGCCGCTGCCGGTATAAGGCAGTTGAAGGAACTCCAACAGCCCTTGCAAAGTCCCGTCTTCACCCCCGCGACCGTGCAGCGCGATAAAAACCTTGTCAAACCCCTGAGCCTTCAGCTCAAGTACAGACTCGCTTTGTGGATCAAAAGCATGTGCATCAATACCCGCTTCTTTTAATCCCGCCAGCACTGCGCTGCCGGATTGCAGAGAGACCTCGCGCTCGGCAGAGGTTCCTCCCAGAAGAACGGCGATCTTATCAGCCATGACGCCCTTCCTCTTTAGTTTGAGGCTGCAATTTGATTTCAGCCAGGTTTCGGGCGATTTTGCCGATATTCCCGGCACCTTGAACGAGGATCAAATCATTTCCCGTCAACACAGGAGCTAAAATTTCCGCCACTTCCGCATGATCGGAAACTAAAATAGGGTCAACTTTGCCACGGCCGCGAATGGTGCGGCATAAAGAACGGCTATCCGCACCAGGAATGGGTGCTTCACCTGCAGGATAAACTTCCAGCATCACCAGGGAGTCAACCTGGGACAGCACCCCAGCAAAGTCATCATACAAATCACGCGTACGCGTATAGCGGTGTGGCTGGAAAATCATCACCAGATTTTTATCCGGCCAGCCTGCACGCGCCGCCTTAATGGTGGCATCCACTTCCGTCGGGTGGTGGCCATAGTCGTCCACCAGCATAGCGGTACCCGCTTTGCCGTTTACCGGTGCCAGCGGATATTCGCCCAGGAAATCGAAACGGCGCCCCGTCCCCTGGAAGCTTTCGAGCGCACGCAAAATAGCGTCGTCTTCGATGCCCTCTTCCGTCGCGACGGCAACCGCGGCAGCCGCATTCAGCGCGTTATGGCGGCCTGGCGCATTCAGCACCACATGCATCTCAGGCTTGTCCTGACGCACAATGGTGAAAAAGCCCTGAGCGCCCTTTTGCTGATAATTTTCAACGCGCACATCCGCGTCGTCGCTAAAGCCATATGTGGTGATTTGACGACCCACGCGCGGCAGAAGCTCACGAATCACCGGATCGTCTACGCACATCACCGCACGTCCATAAAACGGCAAGTTGTGCAGGAAATTAATAAACGTCTGCTTTAAATTTTCGAAGTCGCCCTGGTAAGTATCCATATGATCGGCTTCGATATTGGTCACAATAGAGACCATCGGCTGCAGGTGCAGGAACGAAGCATCGCTTTCGTCAGCCTCTGCAATCAGGTAGCGACTGTTGCCCAGGCGGGCATGGACACCTGCGGCTTTCACCAGACCACCATTTACAAACGTTGGATCCAGGCCCGCTTCGGCATAAATGCTCGATACCATCGCCGTTGTCGTGGTTTTGCCATGCGTCCCCGCAATCGCAATGCCGTGACGGAAACGCATCAGTTCAGCCAGCATTTCAGCACGACGGATGACCGGAATACGCGCTTCGTGGGCAGCAACAATTTCTGGGTTATCCGCAGAAATTGCCGTAGAAACAACAACCACGCTTGCCTCGCGCACATTTTCAGGGCGATGGTTGAAATAAATCGTGGCACCCAGTGCCGACAACTGCTGCGTGACCGGGTTCGGCGCCAAATCGGAACCACTGATCTGGTAACCTTCGTTAGCCAATACTTCAGCAATACCGCCCATACCGGCGCCGCCGATGCCAACAAAGTGAATGTGCCGAACGCGACGCATCTCAGGCACAATTGAACGCAGTTTCGCCAGTTGTTGTGTATTCATTCTCTAAACCTGCAAGCGGCATGCCGCCATTACATCAAATTTACGGGCGACAATTTGCCACCCACAAGTATTACGCGCGCGCTGCGGCGCTGACTTCGTCTGCTACACGTTCAGTTGCATCAGGAATGGAGGCAGCGCGCGCTCGCTCGGCCATTGCCAGCAGCGTTGCTCTGTCCCATCCGGCCAGGGTACGGGTAACGGCATCCACGGTAAACTGCGGTTGCTCCAGTATTTTCGCGGCGCCCGCTTTTTCCAGCGGCAGCGCATTCCAGTACTGCTGCCGATCTTTGTGCTGGAAAGGAACGAACAAGGCTGGTAACCCTGCAGCCGCGATTTCACTCACGGTTAACGCCCCCGAGCGACAAACCACAACATCAGCCCATTCGTAGGCTGCTGCCATATCATCAATAAACTCGGTGACCTTGTGCTGAGGCTGCCCTGCTTCAGCGTAAGCCTGCTGCACAACCGCCTGACCACCCTTTCCGGTTTGGTGCCAGACAGTCACGGATTCACCTAAACGCCCCGCGACCTGCGGCATGGTTTGGTTCAACACTCGAGCGCCCTGAGAACCGCCGACAACCAGCACGCGAACCGGACCTTCTCTTCCGGCAAAACGCTCTTGCGGCAGCGGTAAAGCAAGCACATCTGTCCGCACCGGATTGCCAACAACGTCCGCTTCAGGGAATGCACCGGGAAAGGCTTGCATTACCTTGGTGGCGATCTTTGCCAACCATTTATTCGTCAGACCGGCAATGCCGTTCTGTTCATGCAAGACAACCGGAATGCCAAGAGACCAGGCAGCCAGACCACCGGGTCCGGAAACATACCCGCCCATGCCCAGCACAACATCCGGCTTCCAAGCTTTCATGATGGCGCGAGCCTGGCGCCACGCGTTAAAAATACGTACAGGAGCCATCACCAAGGCCTTTACGCCTTTGCCGCGCAGGCCAGAAATGCGAATAAAGTCGATCTCAATCCCGTTTTTCGGCACCAGATCTGCTTCCATACGGTCTGCAGTACCAAGCCAGCGAATATCCCATCCTTCCGCCCGAAGGTTATGGGCAACGGCCAGGCCTGGGAAAACATGCCCACCTGTACCACCCGCCATCACCATCAATCGCTTCGCTTTGCCCGTCATTTGGCACTCCGTGTAAACGCCTGAGCCTTAGCCAGACGCGTTTCATAATCTATTCTCAACAACAGCATGATTGCCGTGGACATAATCAACAGGCTGGAACCGCCGTAACTAATAAGCGGCAGCGTCAGGCCTTTCGTGGGCAACATCCCCGCCGCAGCGCCAACGTTAACCAGCGCCTGGAAGCTAAACCAGATCCCGATAGAACACGCCAGGAAACCGGAGAAACGCTGATCCAATTCCAGCGCGCGCTTGCCGATGGACATCGCGCGAAAAGCGACGAAGAATACCATCAAAAGTGCAAGCACCACACCGATATATCCCAGCTCCTCGCCGATGATCGAGAAGATAAAGTCAGTGTGCGCTTCAGGCAGATATTCCAGTTTCTGAACCGAGTTCCCAAGCCCTTGTCCCCACAATTCACCGCGCCCAAAAGCCATCAGTGATTGCGTTAACTGGTAGCCGCTGCCGAATGGATCTTCCCACGGGTTCCAGAACGACGTTACGCGGCGAATACGGTAAGGTTCGGCGAGGATCAGCAGGATAACTGCCGAGATCCCCATCCCGATGATCGCGATAAACTGCCACAGCTTTGCTCCTGCGAGGAACAACATCGCCAGCGTAGTGACAAACAGCACAACTACGGTACCAAGGTCAGGCTGGGCTAGCAGCAGAACGGCCATCACCAGAATCACGCCCATTGGCTTCAGGAAGCCGCGCAGGTTATTTCGAACTTCATCCACCTTGCGCACAAGGTAGTTGGCGAGATAACAGAACAGTGACAGCTTGGAAAACTCTGCGGGCTGAATACGCAGCGGGCCGAAAGCAATCCAGCGCGATGCCCCATTAACCGAGCTACCGACGACCAGTACAATCAGCAGCATCACGATCGAAGCCAGCAGCATGGCCGTGCTGTGACGCTGCCAGAAATCCATCGGCAAGCGCAGCGTCACCATCGCCAGCACAAACGCGACGATGATGTAGAGCCCGTCGCGTTTGGCAAACAGGAATGGATCGTTTGCCAGGCGCTGGCCTACCGGCATCGACGCCGAGGTCACCATAATAAAACCGATCGCAGCAAGGCCTAAGGTCAGCCAAAGCAGCGTGCGGTCATACAGCACCATGCTGTTGGCGTCGGCCTCACGGGAGCCCATTACCCACCCTTTTAACGCCGAAGCGACCCAGGCCAGGATACCAAACCCTGGAATACGGGGGACGCGAAGGCGAGGGAGAGATAAACGCATCAGCCTAGCTCCTTCGCTAATTGAGTAAACATGTCGCCGCGTTGTTCAAAGTTTTTAAACTGATCGAGACTCGCGCAGGCTGGAGAGAGCAGCACCATATCGCCTGATTCCACACGGGCCGCGGCAAGCTTCATCGCCTGCTCCATGGTTTCTGTACGCTCGGCAATATCCGGGCGTAACTCGGCCAGTTCAGCACCGTCACGGCCAAAGCAGTAAAGGCGTACGCGATCACCCTGCAGGTAGCGAGCTAAAGGTGAGAAGTCGGCAGACTTGCCGTCACCGCCTAACAAAAGATGCAGTGTTCCTTCAACGTGCAGACCGTTTAACGCGGCTTCAGTACTGCCGACGTTGGTGGCTTTAGAGTCATTAATCCAGCGAACGCCATTCCGTTCCCAGGCCAGTTGGAAGCGATGAGCCAGGCCAGTATAGGTGGTCAACGCTTTCAGGCTGCTGGAACGAGGCAGATTCACCGCATCCGCCAGCGCCAGCGCTGCCAGCGCGTTAGTGTAGTTATGCTGCCCAACCAGTTTCATTTCTTTGGTGTTGAGGATTTTCTCCCCTTTCACCCGCAGCCAGGTGTCACCCTGCTGACGATTAAGATGATAATCGCCGACGTCCACACCGAAGCTGATACAGCGCTCGTCCGCGCCGCGTACCGGCATCGTTAATGCGTCATCTGCGTTGACCACGCAAACTTTGGCATTTTCATAGATGCTCAGTTTTGCCGCACGATATTGCTGCATCCCGAACGGATAGCGATCCATATGATCTTCCGTCACGTTCAGAACGGTCGCCGCCGCAGCCTTCAGGCTATGGGTGGTTTCCAACTGGAAGCTTGATAGCTCAAGAACATAAAGCTCACAGCCTTTGTCCAGCAGCATCAACGCCGGCAGACCAATATTTCCGCCAACGCCCACGTTCACACCCGCGGCTTTCGCCATCTCTCCCACCAGGGTGGTGACGGTACTTTTCCCGTTGGAGCCGGTAATCGCGACAATCGGCGCCTGGGCCTCTCGGCAAAACAGCTCTATATCACCAATGACCTCGACCCCGGCATCCACCGCCGCGCTCAAGGCTGGAGTTGCCAGCGCCACGCCAGGGCTGGCAATAATCAAATCCGCCGCCAGCAACCAGTCCTCATTCAGCGAACCGGTATGACGATCAACGTTCTCAGACAGCTTATCAAGACCAGGAGGGGAGATACGGGAATCCATTACGCGTGGCGTAATGCCGCGCGCAATAAAGAAATCCACGCAGGACAGGCCCGTCAGGCCCAGTCCAATGATGACAACATTTTTACCCTGGTAATCTGCCATATTTAGCGAACCTTCAGCGTAGCCAGGCCAATAAGCACCAGCATCAGCGAAATAATCCAGAAGCGCACAATCACGCGTGGCTCCGGCCAGCCTTTCAATTCATAGTGATGGTGAATGGGCGCCATACGGAAGATACGCTGCCCTCTGAGCTTGAACGAGCCCACCTGCAGGATCACCGATAGCGTTTCAACGACGAACACGCCACCCATAATCACCAGCAGGAACTCCTGACGCAGCAGTACCGCGATAGTCCCCAGCGCCCCGCCAAGAGCCAACGAGCCTACATCGCCCATGAAGACCTGAGCCGGGTATGTGTTGAACCACAGGAAGCCCAGGCCTGCGCCGACAATCGCCGTACAGACGATAACCAGTTCACCCGCATGGCGCAGGTAAGGAATGTGGAGGTAGCCCGCAAAATTCATGTTCCCCGTAGCCCATGCCACCAGCGCAAAACCTGCAGCGACAAACACGGTAGGCATAATCGCCAGGCCATCAAGACCATCCGTCAGGTTTACCGCATTACCGGTACCAACAATTACAAAATACGCCAGCAGTACATAGAACAAACCAAGCTGCGGCATCACGTCTTTGAAGAACGGCACAACAAGTTCAGTTGCTGGCGTCCCTTTCCCGGCTGCATACATTGTGAAAGCAACGACCAGTGCAATCACCGACATCCAGAAGTATTTCCAGCGAGCAATCAGACCTTTGGTGTCCTTACGAACCACTTTGCGGTAGTCATCGACAAAGCCAACAATCCCGAAGCCGATCAGTACGAACAGCACGCACCAGACGTAAGGGTTCGAGGGATAAGCCCACATCAGCACGGACACCACAATGGCGGTCAGGATCATGATCCCGCCCATGGTTGGCGTTCCTTTCTTGCTAAAGTGCGACTCTGGACCATCGTTACGTACAACCTGCCCGAAGGAGAGTTGCTGTAAACGCGCGATCATCCGCGGTCCCATCCACAGGGAGATAAACAGAGCGGTCAGCAGGCTGACGATGGCGCGAAACGTCAGATAGGAAAAGACGTTAAAGCCGGAATAATATTTGACCAAATGTTCGGCCAGCCAAACTAGCATGCTTGTTTCTCCTGTAATGCGCGAACCACCTCTTCCATGGCCGCACTACGTGAACCTTTCACCAAAATGGTTAAAATTGAATGTTCCGCGATAAGCGCTTTCAAACGCGCCACCACGGCCTGTTTATCGGCAAAATGTTCACCAACTTCTGATGCGTCACTCAGCGTTTTACTTAACACGCCAACGCTCAAAACACGGTCAATACCTGCGGCTTTTGCCGCTTCGCCAACCTGACGATGGCAAGCTTCGGCTTCCTCACCCAGCTCGCCCATATCGCCAACTACCATCACACGGTAACCCGGCATTTCTGACAGAACCTGTGCCGCCGCGGTCATTGAACCCACGTTAGCGTTGTAGCTGTCGTCCAGCAGCAGTTGATTCTCTGCAAGCTGGATAGGGAACAGGCGGCCCGGCACGGCTTTAAGCTCAGCAAGCCCTGCTTTTACTGCTTCGAGCGTCGCGCCAACGGCCATTGCCAGCGCGGTAGCCGCCAGCGAGTTAGCAATATTGTGACGACCCGGCAACGGCAGAATGACATCAACATCGCCCTGCGGCGTATGCAGAGTAAATTCGGTACCGTGTGAGGTGATATGGATATTCGTTGCGGTGAAATCGCTTCCGGCAGCGTTCGGTGAGAAGCGCCAGGTTTTACGATCGCCAATGATCGCCTGCCAGTTCAGCCAGTCGTTGTTATCTGCGTTAAGGATCGCCGTACCGTTTGCCGCAAGGCCGGTAAAGATCTCGCCTTTAGCTTTCGCTACGCCCGCCAGAGAACCAAACCCTTCAAGATGCGCAGCCGCCAGGTTGTTTACCAGAGCCGCTTCCGGGCGGGTTAACCCTACGGTCCAGGCGATTTCCCCCTGGTGGTTTGCACCCAGCTCAATAACGGCATAATCGTATTCCGGCGTCAGGCGCAGCAGCGTCATCGGCACGCCAATATCGTTATTCAGGTTGCCAGCTGTATAAAGCGTGTTGCCGCACTGGCGCAGAATAGATGCCGCCATTTCCTTCACGGAGGTTTTGCCGGAAGAGCCGGTTAGCGCCACAACGCGAGTAGGCACCTGCTGGCGAACCCACGCACCTAGTTCGCCAAATGCAAGGCGGGTATCGGCCACAACCAGTTGGGGAACATCAATATCCAGCTTACGGTTAACCAATAATGCGCCTGCCCCGCCTTTCACCGCATCGGCGGCAAAGTCATGGGCATCAAAACGCTCGCCTTTCAGCGCAACAAACAGACAGCCAGCTGTCAGCTTACGGGTATCCGTTGTGACATCAATAATGTCGGCGTCTGCGCCATGTAGCTGCCCATTAAGAATGGATGCCAGTTGCTTCAGGGAGACGCGAATCATGCCACAACCCCCAGCAGGCGCGCTGCGGTAACGCGGTCGGAGTAATCCAGACGACGGTTGCCAACAATCTGATAGTCCTCGTGGCCTTTGCCCGCCAGCAGAACCACATCATTTTCTTTGGCCTGCATAATCGCGTTAGTCACCGCTTCTGCGCGGCCCAGCACAACGTGCACACGGCCTGCATCCAGCATACCGGTCAGGATATCGTCGACGATGGCCTTCGGTTCTTCGGTGCGTGGGTTGTCATCGGTCACCACCACCACATCGGCATATTGTTCGGCAATACCGCCCATAATTGGCCGTTTACCTTTATCGCGATCGCCGCCACAGCCGAATACACACCACAGTTTGCCGGAACAGTGCAGACGAGCTGCCTGTAGCGCTTTTTCCAACGCATCCGGCGTGTGGGCATAATCCACTACCACGGTAGGTTTGCCGGTAGTGCTGAACACTTCCATTCGCCCACAAACAGGTTGCAGACGCGGACCTGTGGCAATTAATGCTTCGAGCGGATAACCCAGCGCCAGCAGCGTGGCTAAAGCCAACAGCAGGTTACTGACGTTAAACGCGCCCATCAGGCGGCTTTCAATTTCGCCATTACCCCACGATGAACTGAAGTGAATCGTCGCTCCACCATCGTGATAAACCACTTCATCCGCTTTCAGCCAGCGCCCATACGCCCCCGGCTCAAGGTTATTTTCCATTGTGACCGCCACGGCATCCGGCAGGCGCGCCAACCAGCGGTGACCCACTTCGTCATCGGCGTTGATGATTGCCTGACCGCAGTCATGCTCGGAAAACAACAGCCACTTAGCGGCTTCGTAATTCGCCATATCACCGTGATAATCAAGGTGATCGCGGCTTAAATTGGTAAACACCGACGCGGCAAACTTCAGCGCCGCCACGCGATGCTGAACCAGACCATGGGATGAAACTTCCATGGCACCAAAGGTTGCACCTTGAGCCTTCAGGCTCGCCAGCACGTGCTGCACGTCTACCGCAGAACCCGTGGTATTTTCTGTCGGCACAACCTGCCCGAGCAGGCCATTGCCTACGGTCCCCATCACTGCGCCGGTTTCACCCAGCAGCTGCGCCCACTGCGCCAACAGTTGAGTCGTTGTCGTTTTGCCGTTGGTGCCGGTGACACCAACCAGACGTAAGGATTCAGAAGGTTGATGATAGAAACGGCCAGCCAATGCAGACAGGCGCTGATGCAGCTGGCTCAGGTAAATGACCGGTACGCCGTGCATCTCGCGAACTTCGCCATCCGCCGCTTCACCGTCCGCTTCTGCGATCACGGCAGCCACACCCTGTGCTATCGCCTGCGGGATATAACGACGCCCGTCCGCCTGATGACCGACCACGGCCACAAAAAGATCGCCCGCAGCCGCCACGCGGCTGTCGAGTGTCATCTCTCGCAGCGCTCTCGCAGGTAGCCCGGCTACCCACGGAGCAAGAAGGTCGCTCAAATTACGATCTGCCACCTGATGCCTCTTTCTGATTAATTACAAATTCGCTTTTCTCACCGGTTGCCAGCGCATCCGGCTCGATGTTCATGGTGCGCAGTACGCCGCCCATGATGGCACCGAACACAGGTGCAGATACGGCACCGCCGTAATACTTACCGCCCTGCGGGTCATTGATAACCACCACCAGCGCAAATCGCGGCTGGCTGGCTGGCGCAACGCCTGCGGTGTAAGCAATGTATTTGTTTATGTATTTACCGTCCGGCCCGACTTTTTTCGCAGTACCGGTTTTAATCGCAATACGGTAGCCCTTAATGGCCGCCTTCACGCCGCCGCCGCCGGGAAGCGCCACGCTTTCCATCATGTGCACCACGGTGCGGACGGTTGATTCAGCAAAGATACGCTCGCCGGGAACCGGCGGGTCAACTTTGGTTATCGACAGCGGGCGATAAATGCCGTAGCTGCCAATCGTTGCGTAGACTCGCGCTAACTGTAACGGGGTTACCATTAGCCCATAGCCGAAAGAGAAGGTGGCCCTCTCTATGTCAGACCACCGTTGTTTTTGAGGATATAAGCCACTGCGTTCCCCGACCAACCCCAAATTGGTCGCTTTTCCCAGTCCAAAACGTGAGTAAGTATCTACTAACGCTGAGGAGGGCATCGCTAACGCCAGCTTAGAAACACCGACGTTACTCGACTTCTGTAATACCCCGGTAAGGGTCAATTCGCTGTACCGCGCCACATCTTTGATCTCATGACCATTAATGCGGTACGGAATCGTATTCAGTACGCTATTTTCATTCACCACACCACGCTGCAACGCGGTCATTACCACCATCGGCTTAACGGTGGAACCCGGCTCGAAGACGTCGGTGATGGTGCGGTTACGCATTACGTCTTTTGCCGTGCCGGTTAGATTGTTCGGGTTGTAGGACGGGCTGTTCGCCATCGCCAGAACTTCACCAGTATTAACATCAACCAAAACGGCACTGCCCGATTCGGCTTTGTTGAAGGCAACGGCGTTATTCAGTTCACGATAAACCAGCGCCTGTAGGCGTTCATCAATGCTCAAAGCCAGGTTATGGGCGGCCTGGCTGTCGGTAGAGGAAATGTCTTCGATAACGCGCCCGTAGCGGTCTTTACGCACAATGCGCTCGCCAGGCTGACCGGTGAGCCATTTATCAAAGCTTTTTTCCACCCCCTCGATCCCTTCGCTGTCCACGTTGGTGAAGCCAATGAGGTGAGCAGTCACTTCGCCGGATGGGTAGTAGCGACGAGATTCCTGGCGAAGGTGAATTCCCGGAAGCTTAAGCTTTTTGATGTAGTCGCCAATATCCGGGTTAACCTGCCGCGCAAGATAAATAAACCGCCCATTGGGGTTGCTGTTCACGCGGGATGAAAGCTGGTCGAGAGGCATTTTTAGTGCATCGGCTAGCGCTTTCCAGCGGTTGTCCAGCGTGACTCCGCCAGCGTCATGCAATTCTTTCGGGTCGGCCCAGACGGCATTTACCGGTACGCTAACCGCAAGAGGACGTCCCGCGCGATCGCTTATCATCCCTCGGGAAGTAGACACTTCCTGCACACGCAATGAACGCATGTCACCCTGACGTACCAGCATGTCCGGGTTGATTATCTGCAGCCAGGCAACACGGCCCAGAAGGAAAGCCAGCGCCAACAGAATGCAACCGCAGAGCAACGCAAAACGCCAACTCACAAAGTTGGCCTGTTCTTCCTGACGTTTTGGTTTAAGCGTTTTTGCCGCTGCTCTCATCTGCCGCACTGTTCCTTATTGCTGAACTACGATGTTTTCCTGTGAAGGATCGACATGCTGCAGCTGCAGCTTTTCCGTCGCGATCCGTTCTACCCGGCTATGATCGCCGAGCGCATTTTCTTCAAGAATCAGGTTGCGCCATTCAATATCCAGCGCATCACGTTCGAGTACCATCTGCTCGCGCTGTGCAGTGAGCAGACGAGTATGGTGCGCCGTCGTGACCACGGAAACCGCGGTCACAATAATGGCAACGAACAAGCAAAGTGCCAGTTTCCCATGGCGCAGAAGATCGCCACCAATCACGGCAGGCAGCGCATGACGCTCGTTGCTGCCGAGCTGCGTCACTCTGCTGAGGGTTTCTGTCACCCGATTGATCATGCGTTAGTCCTCTCCGCAATCCGCAAAACAGAACTACGGGCGCGTGGATTTTCCGCCACCTCTTCTTCACCTGGCATCAGCTTACCTAGCGCTTTCAACTGGCGGCCACCCAGCTTATTCAGCTGTGCTTCCGTCATCGGTAAACCGGCTGGGACCTGTGGCCCACGGCTGTTTTCACGCATGAAGCGTTTAACAATGCGATCTTCCAGAGAATGGAAGCTGATGATCGATAAACGGCCACCGGGAGATAACGCCTCCAGCGAGCCATTCAGCGCTTTTTCAATTTCATCCAGCTCGCTGTTGATCCAGATCCGGATAGCCTGAAATGTTCGGGTAGCCGGGTGCTTAAACTTATCTTTAACCGGCATGGCGGCAGAGACGACGGCCGCCAGCTCTTTGGTACGCGTCATCGGCTCTTCCCGGTTACGCTCAACGATGGCGCGTGCAATGCGCTTACCAAAACGTTCTTCACCAAAGGTTTTAATAACCCAGGCAATATCGGCCTCTTCCGCCGTCATCAACCATTGGGCAGCGGATTGACCTCGCGTTGGGTCCATACGCATATCCAGCGGCCCATCACGCATAAACGAGAAACCGCGTTCTGCATCATCCAGTTGAGGAGAAGAGACGCCGAGATCCAGCAAAATGCCGTCGATCTTGCCGTCCAGTTCGCGCTCACGTGCGTAATCTGCAAGCGCAGAGAATGGGCCATGAATGATGGAGAAGCGTGGGTCATCGATAGCGGCAGCCGCAGCAATCGCCTGCGGATCGCGGTCGATCGCCAGCAGCCGTCCTTGCTCACCGAGCTGGGACAGAATCAGGCGTGAATGGCCACCGCGACCAAAAGTGCCATCAATGTAGATGCCGTCGGGACGAATATTCAGGCCGTTCACGGCCTCGTCCAGCAGCACCGTAGTGTGTTTAAAATTTTCCATCATTTCTAAAGTGACAAGTCCTGCAGACGATCCGACAAGGTGTTTGTCGAACCCTGCTCAGCGTCGATATCTTCCTTGACCTGTTGATGCCAGGTCGCTTCATCCCACAGCTCAAACTTATTGAACTGGCCGACCAGCATGACTTCTTTGGTAAGCCCGGCGTGCTGCCGTAAAACGGGCGCCAACAGCAATCGCCCGGCGTTATCCATCTGACATTCACTGGCATGCCCCAATAACAGACGCTGTACGCGGCGTTCTGCGGGGTTCATGCTCGACAGACGGGCAAGCTTTTGTTCAATGATTTCCCACTCAGGAACGGTATAAAGCAGCAGGCAGGGGTGATGGATGTCGATGGTACAAACCATCTGACCTTCTGAGGTTTCGATCAGCTTTTCCCTATAACGGGTAGGCACGGCGAGCCGCCCCTTGCTGTCGAGATTGACTAACGTTGCCCCACGGAACATGCCAGCCTCACCCTTTAATGACCCATTTCACCACTTTAACCCACAAATTCCCACATAAAGGAGTTTACGGAGGGGAGGAAAACCTTGTCAAGCCAGCCAGGCCGCTTACGGGAATAAATTCCCGCGCCTAAGCGATTGATAAATGGCTGGCGTGAAAAAGCCCGCAATAGCGAGGCAAAATTAACGTTATGAATATTTGAAAGAAAAAGACCAATAAACATCAACAGCGTTAAAACGACCGAATACTTGTCTGGAGAAATATTAAGTACTCAGTTTGCGACGCGGGCGGCATTTTAAGGTATTTCAAAGCGAGTGAACAGCGCCAGATGCCCGTCTGGCGCTGGCTCGGCGCGAGACAGAAGTAAAGAGAGGTTGCTAATGATTAATAATCCAACATTTCTTAGCTGCTGGTGTGTAACAAAATAATACAAAGAAGAGATTTATTTCTCGATGGAGATTTTTTTACCCGATTTTTCCCGCCTAATTAATTGCCTTAAAAAATAAGGGTAAATATACGGGAAAAATCTTAATTAACTTTAAGTGGCTGATAATGATCTCTTTATCAGTAACGACTTAAGCTACCCCGACGATAAAGATTGCGGCGAATTCGGGTCAACCCAGGCTTCGGCTTACGTGGCTCATCAAGGCTTGCCAGCACCAGTTCCAGTACGCGCTCGGCAACATCGCGGTGACGCTGTGCGACCGCCAATACCGGACACTGCAGGAAATCCAGCAGCTCATGATCGCCGAAGGTGGCGATCGCCAACTCCGAAGGCAGCCGCCCCTGACGGCGCAGCGTGACATCCATCACGCCCTGCAGCAGTGCGAAGGACGTTGTGTACAGCGCATCAGGCATCTCGTGAGTTTCCAGCCACTTTTCAAAAAGCTGAGCGGCAGCCTCACGCTCATAGCTGTTAGCGTAGAGATAATTGACGGTACGAGGATCGTCTTTCCAGGCAGTACGGAACCCTTGCTCACGCAGGAAACTCACGGACAGTTCAGGTAATGCACCAAGGTAAAGGATATTTTCACCAGGGAATTTCCGCAGCTCTTCAGCCAGCATTTCTGCATCGTCCTGATCGGCACCGACAACGCTGGTGAAGTGTTCACGGTCTAACGCACGGTCGAGCGCAATAATCGGGAACGAATCGTTTGCCCAACGCTGATAAAAAGGATGCTCCGGCGGCAACGAGGTAGACACTATAATGGCATCAACCTGCCGCTGCAGAAGATGTTCAATACAGCGCATTTCGTTGTCGGGTTGATCCTCAGAGCAAGCGATCAGCAACTGATAGCCGCGCTGGCGAGCCTGACGCTCAAGGTAATTTGCTATACGGGTGTAGCTGGTGTTTTCCAGGTCTGGGATCACCAGCCCAATAGAACGCGTGCGTCCTGCACGTAGCCCAGCGGCTACCGCATTAGGGTGGTAATTATGCTCGCGTACCACCGCCATGACTTTCTCAACGGTTTTATCGCTGACGCGATACTGTTTTGCTTTTCCGTTGATAACATAGCTTGCCGTGGTGCGCGACACGCCAGCCAGACGCGCGATTTCATCCAATTTCACTGTAGCCCCTTACTCTCCAGGTGATCCATACCCATGCTCTGGTTATGGTTAACGACATTCACATCTAAGCGCAGAATAATAACTCCGGCAACCGCTTTTGCAGGCGCTTGTTTTCTTATTTGCAAAAAAAAGCCCGGCAGTGATTACCGGGCATGTGAATTAGATCACATTCGGGACTAACGCATGATCTTATCGCCACGCGAAACGCCAACAATACCCGAACGGGCCACTTCGACGATTTTCGCAACATCACGGATCGTATCAAGGAACGCATTGAGTTTATCGCTGGTCCCGGCAAGCTGGACGGTGTAAAGCGTTGGCGTCACATCAATGATTTGCCCACGGAAAATTTCCGTGCTGCGCTTCACCTCTTCCCGCCCGTATCCGCTGGCCTGTACCTTCACCAGCATGATTTCACGCTCAACGTAGGCCCCCTGCCCCAGCTCACTGACGCGTAACACATCCACTAGCTTGTGCAGCTGTTTCTCAATCTGTTCCAGCACCTTCTCGTCACCCACGGTTTGGATTGTCATACGAGAAAGCGTGGGATCGTCAGTAGGCGCTACGGTAAGGCTTTCAATGTTGTAACCACGCTGGGAAAACAGACCAATGACCCGGGACAGCGCACCTGATTCATTTTCCAGTAATACAGATAATATCCGGCGCATAATCAGGTTCTCTCCGTTTTGCTTAGCCACATTTCATCCATACCGCCACCGCGAATCTGCATCGGATAAACGTGTTCAGTACCGTCAACTGTGACATCGACAAACACAAGTCGCCCGCCGCGCACGGTTTCCAGCGCTTCGGCAAGTTTGCTTTCCAGTTCTTCTGGCTTAGTGATACTAATTCCCACGTGGCCATAAGCTTCAGCCAGGCGAACAAAGTCCGGGAGCGACTCCATATAAGACTGAGAGTGGCGGCCTGAATAAATCATGTCCTGCCACTGTTTCACCATGCCGAGGTAACGGTTGTTAAGGTTCAAAACCAGAACCGACAAGCCGTACTGCAGCGCGGTAGAAAGCTCCTGGATATTCATCTGGATACTGCCATCGCCGGTGACGCAAATGACCGTTTCATCCGGCAACGCCATCTTCACGCCAAGCGCGGCAGGAAGACCAAAGCCCATCGTGCCTAAACCACCGGAATTTATCCAACGGCGTGGCTTATCGAACGGATAATAGAGCGCGGCAAACATTTGGTGCTGGCCCACATCGGAGGTGACATAAGCATCACCGTTCGTCAGGCGATAAGCGGTTTCAATAACAGCCTGCGGCTTGATAGCCTGGCTATGGCGATCGAACTCAAGGCAGTGACGAGCGCGCCACTGTTCAATCTGTTGCCACCAGTCCCGAATATCATCCCCGGATTGCTGAACGTCTTCCTGAGTAAGCAAGTCCAGCATTTGCGTCAGAGCTTGACGCGCATCCCCCACAATTGGAATATCCGCCGCAACTGTTTTGGAGATAGACGTAGGGTCGATATCAATATGCAGCACTGTTGCATTCGGGCAGTATTTAGCGAGATTGTTAGTGGTTCGGTCATCAAAGCGAACGCCAACGGCAAAGATAACGTCCGAATGATGCATCGTCATGTTGGCTTCGTAGGTGCCGTGCATGCCCAGCATACCCAGCGACTGGCGATGTGTAGCCGGGAATGCACCTAGCCCCATCAGCGATGAGACAACCGGAATATTGAGCTTTTCGGCAATCGTCAACAATTCTGCCTCGCAGGCTGAATTGATCGCCCCACCGCCTACGTACATCACCGGTTTTTTAGCCGCAATCAGCGTCTGCAGGGCGCGCTTGATCTGCCCTTTGTGGCCCTGCGTCGTTGGGTTGTAAGAGCGCATACTAACGGCGTCTGGCCAGGCATACGGCAGCTTATTCAGCGGACTCATGATGTCTTTGGGTAAATCAACGACCACCGGCCCTGGGCGGCCGCTGGACGCAAGCCAGAATGCCTTTTTGATGATCCCAGGTATGTCCTCGACCTGTTTTACCAGGAAGCTATGTTTAACGACTGGTCGGGAGATACCGACCATGTCACATTCCTGAAAGGCGTCGTAACCAATCAATGAAGTTGCGACCTGCCCGGACAACACAACCATCGGAATGGAGTCCATGTAGGCGGTTGCAATGCCGGTAATAGCATTTGTGGCGCCAGGCCCTGAAGTCACCAGCACAACGCCGGTTTCTCCCGTAGCACGCGCCAGGCCGTCGGCCATATGCACTGCAGCCTGTTCATGGCGTACCAGCACATGATCGATCCCACCCATAGTATGAAGCGCATCGTAAATATCGAGTACTGCGCCTCCCGGATAGCCGAATACTTGTTTTACGCCCTGATCGATTAACGACCGGACGACCATCTCGGCTCCTGACAACATCTCCATGGTTTTGCCTCCAGGCTCACGTTTTTGACTGCATGCAGAAGTCATTTCCGCACCGTCGTTGCGACAGGTTGTGTCTCTGCCTGTATCATTTTTATAGGTTTAGCCCATTAACATAACCGCTCAAGATCCGTCAGGCAATTACCCGCCAGAGCAACCTGAAGAGAAGAAATTGCACTCACCTCTATAAAAATCAGGCATAGCGGAGCGATCGACTAAATAGAGAGGGTGACTAATGACGAATATGCCAAAGATGCGGGGAATCACAGTGCGTTATGTATTAATTTAGCATTATTAAGCTGTGAGGAAGAGGCCACCAGAAAATGCTAAAGTACAAAATACTGCCTTTCTAACATAAAAAAGTGAAAACGGGCTGTTCAGGCCCGAGCATCCATAATACTGGTAACGTTATTGACATAAGCTTTTTGCTATCTGATTTTTCATCCACAAATGCCCCTTTTCTTGCCCGACTGAGCCATACCAGGATAAATAACAAGTACGCTTTCTTTTGATAAAAGGCACAGGAAACACTCTTAGATTCAATTCATTAGGAACACTATCAACCAACCAGCGTGGTGCAAGTGCCACAAGCCGTGTTTGTGAAACCACATTTAATACACAGGTCATTGCCATTCCCTGATAGGCAATCGCATTTTGCTTATTCAACGTGTCATACCACGGTGAACTGAAGGAGCCATAACATTCTGGAGAAGCCACCGCATGCTGCTGATTATAGAAATCACGCGTCGTTAGCGGAGAACAAAAACCAGGGTGCTCCTGGCCAGTGACTAAAACGATTTCATCCTCAAACAGTGGGATTCTTTTAAACTCAGGCCGAGAGATTTGATCATAACAAATCAAAAAATCAACTTCCTGATAGCGTAGCTGCCGCTCAATATCTTCATTGAAAGAAGATTTAAAAATTAATTGAACGTTTGGTGCCTTATATTTCATCGTATCTAAAATACGTGACATTATTTTACTGTCTAAAGGACTGGCAACGCAAAGCGTAAACTGCCGCTTGCTCCTTAGAGGATCAAAGTCCCCTTCCGGTAGCTCATTCTGGACCATCTGTAAGGCGTCACGAATCACGTCATAAAGCTGAAAAGCTCTGGCTGTTGCTTGTATCGTCCGCCCATTGCGAACAAATAACTCATCCTTGAAAGTGGTTTTCAACCGGGACACGGCGTTGCTGACGGCTGGCTGAGACATCCCCAACAGCCTGGCTGCACCGGTAATACTTTGTGCCCTCATTACCGTGTCAAAAACAGTCAGCAGGTTTAAGTCTACATTACGTAACAGAGGTCTTATTGCATCCAGAGTCTCCCGACTCTTATGTATTTTAGAATCCATTTTTACTCCAGTAATAAATAGAGTGCCATTCCACAATGCATAAGTTGGAAATTTCATTTTAATATCTTTCTGACAAGAATTTATAACGACTCAATTAACCAGAACAGTTATTACTGAAGCAATAAAACCACTCAATAAAAACCAGTAAATCACCGGATGGGTAATAAGAAATCTGTCAGCCCGTGAACAATACATCAGTTCTATCATATTCATAAGATGAATTATTTAAATTCAGTCTATTCTCAGACGATATTACGCCTTTTAATCTTAATTAATATATTAAGAAAAGACATTTTCTCGGTATCTTTCACTGAGCAAACACGACGAACGCATCGGCCCAGCGATCCCACAACCGGCCTAAAGGTTGACACCTGCGTTGAGATCAAGTACCAATAAATACATCACGAAATTGCACAGGGCTTGAAACATGAATCGCACCGTCCGCCTACTTGGTCTACTACTAAACGCATCTTATTTGCGCGGTAGACTGGTGGGCGACAATCAGCGTTGATTCAAGCCTTCAGACAGAAAAAACCCGCGCCAATGCGCGGGTTTTTTTATGCTCGTCGCGAAGGCACCCAAAGAGATAAAGGACCGAACCATGAGCCAGCAAGTCATTATTTTTGATACCACATTGCGCGACGGCGAACAGGCTTTACAGGCAAGCCTGAGCGTAAAAGAGAAATTGCAGATCGCTATGGCGCTGGAACGTATGGGCGTCGACGTCATGGAAGTCGGCTTCCCTGTCTCTTCCCCCGGTGATTTCGAATCCGTACAGACTATTGCCCGCAATATCAAAAACAGCCGCGTTTGTGGCCTCGCTCGCTGCGTTGAAAAAGACATCGATGTTGCCGCTGAATCCTTAAAAGTCGCTGAAGCCTTCCGTATTCATACTTTCATCGCCACCTCTCCAATGCACATCGCCACCAAGCTACGCAGTACGCTGGATGAAGTCATTGAGCGCGCTATTTATATGGTGAAACGCGCCCGTAACTACACCGATGACGTAGAATTTTCCTGTGAAGATGCTGGCCGCACGCCGATTGCCGACCTGGCTCGCGTAGTCGAAGCCGCGATCAACGCAGGCGCAACCACCATTAACATCCCGGATACCGTCGGCTACACCATGCCGTTTGAGTTCTCCAACATCATCACCGGTTTGTATGAGCGCGTGCCGAACATTGATAAAGCGATTATTTCCGTGCACACCCACGACGATTTGGGGCTGGCCGTAGGTAATGCCATGGCGGCAGTTCACGCGGGTGCTCGCCAGGTGGAAGGCGCAATGAACGGTATCGGTGAACGCGCGGGTAACTGCTCACTGGAAGAAGTCATCATGGCTATCAAGGTGCGCAAGGACATCATGAACTTGCACACCAATATCAATCATCAGGAAATCTGGCGCACCAGCCAGATGGTTAGCCAAATCTGCAACATGCCAATTCCGGCCAACAAAGCTATCGTCGGCACTGGCGCCTTCGCCCACTCCTCCGGTATTCACCAGGACGGCGTGCTGAAAAATCGCGAAAACTACGAAATCATGACGCCAGAATCCATCGGCCTGAATCAGGTACAGCTGAACCTGACCTCACGCTCCGGCCGGGCCGCGGTGAAGCACCGCATGGACGAGATGGGTTACAAAGAGGCTGATTACAATCTGGATAACCTGTACGACGCCTTCCTGAAACTGGCAGATAAAAAAGGCCAGGTATTTGACTACGACCTGGAAGCATTGGCCTTCATCAACAAGCAGCAGGAAGAGCCTGAGCACTTCAGCCTAGATTATTTCAGCGTGCAGTCGGGTTCTAACGGTATCGCGACGGCATCCGTGAAGCTGGTTTGCGGCGAAGAGGTCAAAGCAGAAGCAGCAAATGGTAACGGCCCGGTGGATGCGGTCTATCAGGCCATTAACCGCATCACCGATTACAACATTGAGCTGGTGAAATACAGCTTAACCGCCAAAGGGCAAGGCAAAGACGCCCTGGGCCAGGTAGATATCGTGGTGGATTACAACGGCCGCCGCTTCCACGGCGTAGGGCTGACAACCGACATCGTCGAATCATCAGCCAAAGCCATGGTCCACGTGCTGAACAACATCTGGCGTGCCGGTGAAGTCGAAAAAGAATTGCAACGCAAAGCTCAACATCAGAATAAAGAACAAAATCAGGAAACCGTGTAATGTCGAAAAATTACCATATTGCAGTTTTGCCGGGTGACGGTATTGGCCCGGAAGTGATGGCTCAGGCCCTGAAAGTACTGGATGCAGTTCGCAATCGCTTTGATATCCGCATTAGCACCAGCTCCTATGACGTCGGTGGTGCCGCGATTGATCGCCACGGCAGCCCGCTGCCGCAGGCCACAGTCGAAGGTTGTGAGCAGGCCGATGCGATTCTGTTCGGCTCTGTAGGTGGCCCGAAATGGGAACATCTGCCGCCAGCAGAACAGCCTGAACGCGGTGCCCTGCTGCCGTTGCGTAAACATTTTAAACTCTTCAGCAACCTGCGCCCTGCGCGTCTGTATCAGGGGCTGGAAGAGTTTTGCCCGCTGCGCGCCGACATCGCAGCTAACGGCTTCGACATTCTGTGCGTTCGCGAACTGACCGGCGGGATTTACTTCGGCCAGCCGAAAGGCCGTGAAGGTAGCGGTATGCACGAGAAAGCCTTCGATACCGAGGTTTACCACCGCTTTGAGATCGAGCGCATTGCACGCATCGCCTTTGAATCTGCCCGCAAACGCCGCAGCAAAGTGACCTCCATTGATAAAGCAAACGTGCTGCAAACCTCACTGTTGTGGCGTGAAATCGTCAACGAAATCGCTAAAGAATACCCGGATGTGTCGCTGTCCCACATGTATATCGACAACGCCACCATGCAGTTAATTAAAGATCCATCGCAGTTCGACGTTCTGCTGTGCTCCAACTTGTTCGGAGACATCCTGTCCGACGAGTGCGCCATGATCACCGGATCTATGGGCATGCTGCCTTCTGCCAGCCTCAACGAACAAGGCTTTGGCTTATACGAACCTGCGGGTGGTTCAGCACCGGATATCGCCGGGAAGAACATTGCCAACCCTATCGCGCAGATCCTGTCGCTGGCGCTGCTGTTGCGCTATAGCCTGGATGCTGAGGAAGCCGCGCAGGCTATCGAAAGCGCCATTAATCGCGCGTTAGAAGAAGGCCACCGTACCGGGGATTTAGCCCGCGATGGTCACGCAGTCAGCACCGACGAAATGGGCGATATCATTGCCCGCTACATCGCTCAGGGGAAATAATCATGGCCAGGACCTTATATCAGAAGTTGTACGACGCCCACGTCGTGTATGAAGCCCCGGAAGAGACACCGCTGCTGTATATCGATCGCCACCTGGTGCATGAAGTGACTTCCCCGCAGGCCTTTGACGGATTGCGCGCCCATGGCCGCCCGGTTCGTCAGCCGGGGAAAACCTTCGCCACAATGGACCACAACGTGTCGACCCAAACTAAGGACATCAATGCCTCCGGCGAGATGGCCCGTATTCAGATGCAGGAACTGATGAAGAACTGCAAAGAGTTTGGCGTTGAGCTGTACGATCTGAACCACCCTTATCAGGGCATCGTTCACGTTATGGGGCCAGAACAAGGGATCACCCTGCCGGGCATGACCATCGTGTGCGGCGACTCCCATACTGCCACTCACGGCGCATTCGGCGCGCTGGCTTTCGGGATTGGGACTTCCGAAGTTGAGCATGTCCTGGCAACGCAGACTCTGAAACAGGGTCGTGCGAAAACCATGAAAATTGAAGTTCAGGGCCAAGCAGCTCCAGGGATCACGGCCAAAGATATCGTGCTGGCCATCATCGGTAAAACCGGCAGCGCCGGCGGCACCGGTCACGTGGTTGAATTCTGCGGCGACGCTATTCGTGCGTTGAGCATGGAAGGCCGCATGACGCTGTGCAACATGGCTATCGAAATGGGGGCCAAAGCCGGGATTGTTGCGCCGGATGAAACCACCTTCAGCTATGTGAAAGGCCGTCTGCACGCCCCTAAAGGCGCGGCCTGGGATGAAGCCGTCGAGTACTGGAAAACCTTCAGCACCGACGAAGGCGCTAAATTTGACACCATCGTCACCTTAGACGCCGCCGACATTGCCCCGCAAGTGACCTGGGGAACCAACCCGGGCCAGGTAATTTCTGTTACCGACAATATCCCTAACCCAGAATCCTTCAGCGATCCAGTAGAACGTGCCTCGGCAGAAAAAGCGCTGGCCTATATGGGCCTGCAACCGGGTATTCCGCTGACCGAAGTGGCTATCGATAAAGTCTTTATCGGTTCCTGCACCAACTCGCGTATCGAAGATCTGCGCGCAGCAGCTGAAGTCGCCAAAGGTCGCAAAGTCGCACCAGGCGTTTTGGCCATGGTTGTGCCAGGCTCAGGTCCGGTTAAAGCTCAGGCCGAGTCTGAAGGGCTGGATAAGATCTTCATTGAAGCCGGTTTTGAGTGGCGTTTGCCTGGGTGTTCCATGTGCCTGGCCATGAACAATGACCGCCTGAATCCAGGCGAGCGTTGCGCCTCCACCAGCAACCGTAACTTCGAAGGTCGTCAGGGCCGTGGCGGGCGTACTCATCTGGTCAGCCCGGCGATGGCAGCCGCCGCCGCTGTTTCCGGTCATTTTGCCGATATTCGTACACTGAAATAAGGGGAACTACCATGGCAGAGAAATTTATCCAACATACCGGCCTGGTCGTTCCGCTGGACGCGGCGAACGTCGATACCGATGCCATTATCCCGAAGCAGTTTTTGCAGAAGGTCACCCGCACCGGTTTTGGCGCCCACCTGTTTAACGACTGGCGTTTTCTGGACGATGCCGGGCAAGTGCCTAACCCGGAGTTCGTGCTGAACTACCCGGAATTTAAAGGCGCCTCTATTTTGCTGGCGCGTGAAAACTTCGGCTGCGGCTCTTCGCGCGAGCACGCCCCGTGGGCATTAACCGACTACGGTTTCAAAGTGGTCATTGCGCCAAGCTTCGCGGACATCTTCTATGGCAACTCGTTTAACAACCAGCTGTTGCCGGTTATCTTGAGCGATGAGCAGGTTGATGAGCTGTTCAAGCTGGTCGATGCCCAGCCCGGCATTAAGTTTGTCGTCGACCTTGAAGCACAGACGGTTCAGGCGGGTGAGAAAAGCTATTCGTTCGAGCTGGATAGCTTCCGCCGTCACTGCATGTTGAACGGCCTGGACAGCATCGGCCTGACGCTGCAGCACGAAGCCGCTATTTCTGGCTACGAGCAAAAACTGCCAGCGTTTATGCGGTAATACAAAAAGGGGCGTCTTCTCAGCGCCCCTTTTATTTCAGTATTAACACCCGCCAGATATTCACTTTTCCCGCACTAAATGCATAATGCTAAAGCGTTATTTATAACGACACGTCTTTAATAAGCCACGGATGGGCCAGCAAGAAATGCTGTCTGTTCTCTTTATCACTTACAGCCACAATGACGGATTTATGCTTAAAAATCAGGACAGGCTACTTCACTTACTCATCTGTATCGGAGCCTGGATTGGCTGGTATGCATTATCCATTTTCGCCACAATGCTGCCTGGATTTACAGGTCTATTCCGGTCAGGTATGGCGATACCCGCGCTGATCATCTGCTTTTGGTTACCGTATACCCTGATTATCTGGCGACGCTATCAAAATCATTATAGGACGTTGCCTTTAGGGAAAGTCACCCCCTCTGGACTGATACTTCCGGCAATTGCATTATTTATGTTGGTTATTATTCAACAATTTACCGGCTCCCCTGAACCCTGGATGCAAAGCATAGAGCAGCTACCTGCGCGCAGTTTAGTGCTGGTAGCACTCACAGCCACTTTACTGGCTCCCATTGTAGAAGAAGTTATTTTTAGAGGTTTTTTATTAAATGCAGGTGAAGGGTATGGCAAGGTGGGTAAAAACGCCGCTATGTTGATGGCATCCGTTCTTTTTGCCTTCAGCCACTCGCAATATCAGAACGCAACGACTTTTATTAGCCTGTTTATCTTTTCGGTGATTCTCTGCCTGGCCCGTGTTTACTCCGGCAGCCTGATTGTGCCAATAATTTTGCACGGCTTAAACAATGCAATATCGTTTTCCTTTTTGCTTTTACTTGATAAGCCGCTTCAATAGCGGCTCAAATCAAACGTTCTTAACCCGGCTAGTCAGGAACAGCGCGACCACCGCCAGCGCCGCCATCAGCCAGTAAACAGAATAGTGACCAAAACCTTCCGCCAACGCGCCCTGCAGTATCCCAGCCAGAATCACGCCCGTTGAAATACTGTTGGTGAATAGCGTCGTTGCAGATCCCGGCCTTCCCGGCATCAAATCCTGGAACCACAGCATGCCTATCCCCGCAATAATCCCGATAAACACCGCATTAAACAACTGTAAGATCACCAATGCCGTTTTAGAGTGGAACAGAATCAGCCCAACATAAAACAGGATGCCAGCAACAACCGCCGCCACCATCATGTTACGTTTTCCAAAGCGTTTCACGTAGTAGCCGGCGAGGATCATCGCGGGGATCTCAATCCCTGCAGCCGTGCCCATTAATAACCCCGCCAGCTCATCCGGCAGCCCAAGATCCTGGCTTATCCACAGCGGCATATCGATGATGTACATGGTGTTGCAAGTCCACATCAGCATCGAAGCGATAAAGAGCATCCGCACGTTACTGTCTTTCCAGCCGCTGACCTGCGTTATTGCCACCTCTGCGGGCTGCTCAACTCTCGGCACGGACGGCAGCGCGAAAATAATCAGCGCCAGTGAAATAACGAATATCCCGGCAGCGATAAGAAACATCGTGGTAAAGCCATATTTCAGCGCCAGCATAAAAGAGAGTGGCGGCCCGATAACCCACGCCAGAGAAAGCTGCGCCCGCATGATCGAGCTGAACATCACCACTTCGCGGGCAGAACGGTCGGCGTACTCACGCGCCAGGGCAAAAATCTGCGGCATGGCGGTATTGGCTATTGAGGCAAACATCACGCCAAGCGTAATCAGCGTCAGATAATGACGATTAAAGGCAAACAGAACGCAGTTTGCCACCGCCATCGCGCAGCAAACCATAATCAGTTTTCGCCGGTCGCCCCGACTGTCCGACCTTTTGGCCAACAGCAAACTGACGCCAATCCCGGCAATCGCGTTAACGGTGTAAAACAGGCCGACCCAAAACGGCCTCACTTCGACTTCTCGAGTTAAAAACAGGCTAAGCGTCGGTGCCTGCAACGCCCCGGCCACGCCAATCATAAAAGAGACGGCCATGAAGGCAGCGTAAACAGGGTTAAAACGGCGTGCGCGGGTCAAAAACCAGAGCATGGAATGTCCTTAAAAGGAGATGTCGTCAGAGGTATTTGTTAAATGCATAAAGATTAAACGAAAAAAGCCAGCAGTAAACAGCTGCTGGCCGGTGAAAAGCACCAATACTCAGTCACACATGAGTCGGCGCGTTGGCGTTCTCGGGCATCGGGGTTGTAACCTCCCACTGCATCAAGTCTTCGAGCATCCTTAGTCTTTGCTCCACCGTCAGGCGAGCCAGCCATCCAGAGCAAACAAACTGTGTTGCGGCAAAGTACTGTTGGAAAAACTTCGCAGGTGATGACCGCTTCATAAACACCTCCTCGCTTCATCGGGAATCATTATTGACGTAATATAGGGAGAGTTAAATTGATGAGTTTCCGCCAGGAGTTCCTCTTTTATGTCTTCGTCACGCCTGCAACAACAATTCATCCGCCTGTGGCAATGCTGCGAAGGCAAACCTCAGGAAACCACGCTCAATGATTTAGCGGATTTGCTGAGCTGTTCCCGCCGCCATATGCGTACGCTGCTTAATGCGATGCAGGAAAAAGGCTGGCTAAGCTGGCAGGCGGAAGCCGGACGAGGCAAGCGCTCGCAGCTCACTTTCCTCTATACCGGGCTGGCGCTTCAGCAGCAGCGGGCGGAAGATCTGCTGGAGCAGGATCGCATCGATCAGCTGGTTCAAATCGTCGGCGACAAAGCCGCTGTCCGCCAGATGCTGATTTCTCATCTTGGCCGCAGCTTTCGCCAGGGCCGACATATTCTGCGAGTCCTTTACTATCGCCCGCTGCTAAATCTGCTGCCCGGCTCGGCGCTGCGTCGCTCAGAAACCCACATCGCCCGCCAGATTTTTAGCGGCCTGACGCGAATAAATGAGGAAAATGGGGAACTCGAAGCGGACATTGCTCACCACTGGCAGCAAATTTCCCCTTTACGCTGGCGCTTCTTCCTGCGCCCAGGCATCCATTTCCATCACGGTCGCGAGCTGGACATGCTCGATATCATCTCTTCCCTGCAGCGCATCAACGCTCTGCCGCTTTTTGCCCATATCACGCAAATCACCTCGCCGACTATCTGGACACTGGATATCCACCTTAGTCAGCCTGATGACTGGCTGCCGTGGCTGTTGGGCAGCGTGAACGCCATGATCCTGCCGCGCGAATGGACAACGATGACAAATTTCGCCAGCCAGCCCATCGGCACGGGCCCCTATTCCGTGGCTCGGAACAACCGCAACCAGCTGAAGATCCACGCCTTTGATGATTACTTTGGCTTCCGGGCGCTCATTGACGAGGTCAACTTTTGGGTACTGCCGGAAGTTGGCGAGGAGTCCAGCTGCGGCGTGCAGCTCCAGGGCATGCCGGACAGCGAAAAAGCCGTGGAAAGCCGCCCGGAAGAAGGTTGCTACTATCTGCTGTTCGACAGCCGATCCAGCCTTGGCGTTGACGAAAGCGTGCGCCAGTGGATTGGGCATATTCTCTCCCCGGTTAACCTTATCTACCGCGCTACAGAGCAGTATCAGCAGTACTGGTTCCCGGCTTATGGTTTGCTCCCCCGCTGGCACCATTCGAGGCCCGGGCCGTTGCTCCCTAAACCTGCCGGCCTGGAGAGCATAACGCTCACCTACTACCGCGACCACGTAGAGCACCGGGTGATCAGTAGCATCATGACCGAATTACTGGCAGAGCAGGGCGTGAAGCTGGTTGTGCAGGAGATAGACTATGCTGAGTGGCATCAGGGCGAGGCCGAAAGCGACATCTGGCTGAACAGCGTGAACTTCACCATGCCGCTGGAATACTCTCTGTTTGCCCAGCTTTACGAAGTCCCGCTGATTCAAAAATGCATCCCTGGCGACTGGCAGGGCGATGCCCGTCGCTGGCACAGCAAAACGCTGGCCCTGCCTGAGTGGTGCAAGCAAATGCTGGAGCGCAATGACGTTATCCCATTGATTCACCACTGGTTGCGCATTGAAGGCCAGCGCAGTATGCGTGGGGTGAGGATGAACACGCTAGGCTGGTTTGATTTCAAATCTGCCTGGTTTGCCCCACCGGGCCCATAACGCTTTCGTAACATGACTTCCGTAACCCAAAGGAAATCAGTAGAATCCTCCCTGCTCAACGGGGTGCCAGGACAGTTTGTCCGCGCTGAGATAATACCCGTCGAACCTGATCCGGATAACGCCGGCGAAGGGATTTGAGACACTCAACTCAATTCCTTTGCCCCCTTTTACTGAGGTGCAAAGTGTTCAAAAAATTTCTGCCGCTGCTGGCGCTGGCCGCCATGCCCGTTTTCGCTAAACCTGTATTAACCGTTTACACCTACGACTCGTTCGCCGCCGACTGGGGCCCTGGCCCGGCGGTGAAAAAAGCCTTTGAGGCCGACTGTAACTGCGAGCTGAAATTTGTGGCGCTGGAAGACGGCGTTTCTCTGCTGAACCGCGTGCGCATGGAAGGCAAGAACAGCAAAGCGGATGTCGTGCTGGGGCTGGACAACAACCTGGTAGAGGCCGCCACGCAAACCAAACTGTTTGCGCCTTCTAATATAGAAAGCGGCGTCCTTCAGGTGCCAGGCGGCTGGAAGAACAGCACCTTCGTGCCTTACGATTACGGCTACTTTGCTTTCGTATACGACAAGAACAAGCTAAAAAACCCGCCAAAAAGCCTGAAAGAGCTGGTTGAAAGCGATCAAAAATGGAAGGTCATTTACGAAGATCCGCGCACCAGCACTCCAGGGCTTGGCCTGCTGCTGTGGATGCAAAAAGTGTACGGCGACAAAGCCCCGGAAGCCTGGCAAAAGCTGGCGAAAAAAACCGTCACCGTCACCAAAGGCTGGAGCGAAGCTTACGGCTTGTTCCTGAAAGGGGAAGCCGACCTGGTACTGAGCTACACCACCTCCCCGGCCTACCACATCATCGAAGAGAAGAAAGACAACTACGCCGCCGCGAACTTTAGCGAAGGGCATTACCTGCAGGTTGAAGTTGCGGGCCGACTGGCGAACAGCAAGCAGCCTGAACTCGCCGAGAAATTTATCAAATTCATCACCACGCCAGGTTTCCAGAACACCATTGCTACCGGCAACTGGATGTATCCGGTGACCAACGTGGCATTACCTGCGGGCTTCGACAGCCTGGTGAAGCCGCAAACCACACTGGAATTTCTCCCTCAGCAGGTGGCCACCCAGCGCGCAGAATGGATCAATGAATGGCAACGCGCCGTCAGCCGCTAATACCAGGCTGGCTGTATCCAGGGCTCTTTGCCGCAACGCTGGTCGTGGCGGTAGCCCTGGCGGCTTTTCTGGCGCTGTGGCTTAACGCTCCGCAGACGGATGTCTTTGCCATATTGCGGGACGACTATCTTTGGCACGTCCTGCGCTTTTCCTTCTGGCAGGCCTTTCTTTCCGCCGCACTTTCCGTTTTCCCGGCCATCTTTTTAGCCCGCGCGCTCTACCGCCGCCGCTTTCCTGGCCGACTGGCGCTGCTGAGGCTGTGCGCCATGACGCTGGTGCTGCCGGTGCTGGTCGCCGTTTTCGGTATTCTTTCCGTTTATGGGCGAGAAGGCTGGCTGGCCACGCTCTGCGGCTGGCTGGGCGTTGAATGGCACTTTTCCCCTTATGGCCTGCAGGGCATCCTGCTGGCGCACGTCTTCTTTAATATGCCGATGGCGACCCGTCTTCTGCTGCAGGCGCTGAACAATATCCCTTCGGAACAGCGTCAGCTGGCGGCACAGCTGGGGATGCAGGGCTGGCATTTCTTCCGTTTCGTCGAGTGGCCCTGGCTGCGCCGCCAGCTACTCCCGGTTGGCGCCCTGATTTTTATGCTTTGCTTCGCCAGCTTCGCCACCGTGCTTTCTCTGGGCGGCGGCCCGCAGGCAACCACCATCGAGCTGGCCATTTTTCAGGCATTAAGCTACGACTACGATCCCGCCAAAGCGGCATTGCTGGCTCTGCTGCAAATGGCGTGCTGCCTTGGCCTGGTGTTATTGAGTCAGAAGCTAAGCAAGGCGATTCCCGTCGGCGTCAGCCAGCTTCAGGGCTGGCGCGATCCACAGGATTCTCTGCGCCGAAAACTTAGTGATGGCCTGCTTATTGTGCTCGCCCTGGTGCTGCTGCTCCCCCCGCTGCTAGCGGTGATGGTCGATGGGATTAACGGCAGCATGGGCAGCGTGCTGCGGCAGCCAGCGCTCTGGAACGCGCTCTGGACTTCACTGAGAATTGCCACTGCCGCCGGGCTTGTCAGCGTGACGCTGACGCTGATGCTGCTCTGGAGTTCGCGTGAACTTCGGCTGCGTAACCAACGCTTCGCCGGGCAGGCCATTGAACTTAGCGGCATGTTGATTCTGGCGATGCCGGGCATCGTCCTCGCCACCGGCTTCTTCTTGCTGCTAAACAATACCGTGGGCCTGCCGCAATCCGCCGACGCTATTGTTATTTTTACCAATGCGCTGATGGCGATTCCTTACGCCTTAAAGGTGCTCGAAAACCCCATGCGAGACGTGGCAGAACGCTACACTCAGCTTTGCCAGTCGCTGAATATCAGCGGCTTTAATCGCCTGCGATTTATTGAGCTAAAAGCGCTGAAACGCCCGATAGCCCAGGCACTGGCCTTTGCCTGCGTCCTGTCGATTGGCGATTTCGGCGTGGTGGCGCTGTTCGGCAATGAAGATTTCCGCACGCTGCCCTTCTGGCTGTATCAGCAGATCGGCTCTTACCGCAGCCAGGAAGGCGCTGTCACAGCGCTACTTCTGCTGCTGCTTTGTTTTATGCTGTTTACCTTGATTGAAAAACTTCCGGGGCAAGATGCTAACTCTGACTGATGTAACCTGGCTGTACCAGCACTTACCCATGCGCTTTTCCCTGAAGGTTGCGGCGGGGGAACGAATCGCCATCCTGGGGCCAAGCGGGGCGGGGAAAAGTACGTTACTGAGCCTGGTCGCCGGGTTCCTGCAGCCTGCCAGCGGCAACATCGTCATCGACGGCGTGGATCACACCCGGACACCGCCTTCAGCTCGCCCGGTTTCCATGCTTTTCCAGGAAAATAATCTGTTTAGCCATTTGACCGTCCGGCAAAATATCGCCCTGGGCATGCATCCGGGAATGAAACTTAATGAAGCCCAGAAGCGGCGACTGCGGGAAATAACGGCACGCGTGGGGTTAACTGACATGCTGGACCGTCTGCCGTCTCAGCTTTCCGGCGGACAGCGGCAGCGCGTCGCCCTGGCCCGCTGCCTGGTTCGTCAGCAGCCCGTTTTACTGCTGGACGAACCTTTCTCGGCGCTTGATCCGGCGCTGCGCAAAGAGATGCTACAGCTGCTCGACGAGCTGTGCCGGGAGCAACGGCTGGCGCTGCTGATGGTCTCTCACAGTATTGAAGATGCAGCCCGCATCGCCAGCCGCAGCATCGTGGTAAAAGACGGGCGTATTGCATGGGACGGCGAAACAGGCACATTGCTCAGCGGGGAGGCAAGCGCCTCCGCGCTGTTGGGAATCTGCACTTAGTGCGACAGCACTTTCCGCAGGATATCCCAGTAAACCGGCATCAAGGGATGCTGCAGCAAGGCGGCAACACTGCCAATGCCCGCCACCAGCATCAACGGAGCCAGCCAGTTGAGCCGGGCCTGCGGTAGATAGCTGGCCAGGCGTTCTGAGCCACGCTTACCGCTGCGATACCAACGCCAGCACAGCCAGGCAGCCAGCCAAAGCAGTAAAGCCACCGCCAAAAGCAGCCACTTGAAGCTGGCGCTTTTCATGTCCGCAGGAATATCTATGGCCGCTCCGGCAAGGATCCCCGGCAGAAAATAGAGCGGCGGCCAGAGCAGGCAGCCGATGATATTCGGCAGCAAAAACTTCGCCAGCGGTAAATCCAGCATCCCAGCAACCATCGGCACCAGCGGGCGCGTAGGGCCGACGAAGCGCCCAACCAGAATGGTAAACATGCTGTGCTGATGGAGCGCGTGTTCGGTTTTATCCAGCAGAGCTTTATTCTTCTTCATAAATGACCAGCGGTGCAGCGGCCCTTTGAAACGCTGCCCAAGCCAGAACGAGATCCAGTCCCCCAGCAGACAGCCGACGATCCCGGCGCCCCAGGCATAATAGAAATTCACCTGGCCACTGCCGATCAGCGCCCCCAGTCCGGCCATCATTACCGTGCCCGGCAGGATCAGTCCCACCAGCGCCAGCGACTCAAAAAAGGCCACCAGCATCACCGCGATAAGCGAATATGCAACTGACTGTGTAATAAAGTGTTCCAGTAAGGCTTCCATAAGCTTTCCGTCGATGAGCGAGCGGGCGATTCTCCAGAATTAACGTGACAGGCGTCAAGGTCTCATTTCTATGAATAAAGAATAGACGGTAAAGTTCCGGACAATTCGCACACCCGGCCAACAACACTGTATATAAATGCAGTAACTAACGGTTGTTTGCGCTATAATCGAAACACTTTTCCTGAGAGAGAATGCAGCGTGTCTCAAGCTCGTCAGGGGTTTCTGCTGACCAGGCACTGGCGAGACACCCCGCGCGGTACCGAAGTCGATTTCTGGCTGGCCACGGACGATGGCCCGCTTAAGGTGCGCCTGCCGCCGCAGGAATCCGTGGCCTTTATTCCCCAGCCGCAGCTAGCCCAGGCGCAGCGTCTGTTAGCCGGTGAAAACCAGTTCCGCCTTACGCCGCTTGAACTCAAAGACTTCCATCGCCAGCCGGTGGCGGGCCTGTATTGTCAACAGCACCGCCAGCTAATGAGGCTGGAAAAACTGCTGCGCGACGGCGGCGTGACGGTCTATGAGGCGGATATTCGCCCTCCGGAGCGCTTCCTGATGGAACGCTTTATTACCGCGCCGGTCTGGTTTAGCGGATACCCTCAGGGCGATGTACTGCTGGATACCCGCCTGAAGCCCGCCCCGGAATACCGCCCGCCGTTGAAATGGGTCTCGCTGGATATCGAAACGAATCGACACGGCGAGCTGTACTGCATCGGCCTGGAAGGCTGCGGGCAGCGCCACGTCTATATGCTGGGGCCTGAAAACGGCGATGCTGCGGGCCTGGACTTTACGCTGGAATATGTCGCCAGCCGCCCTTTGCTGCTGGAGAAACTGAATAGCTGGTTTGCCGAGCACGATCCCGACGTCCTGATCGGCTGGAACGTCGTGCAGTTTGACCTGCGCGTGCTGCAAAAAATGGCCGAACGCTACCAGGTTCCGCTTCGTCTGGGCCGCGGCAACAGCCTGCTAGAATGGCGTGAGCACGGCTTTAAGCAGGGCGTTTTCTTTGCCCAGCTTGCGGGCCGGGTGATTATCGACGGCATCGAAGCGCTAAAATCGGCGTTCTGGAATTTCTCTTCGTTTTCGCTGGAAGCGGTCTCCCGTGAACTTCTCGGTGAAGGGAAGTCGATTGATAATCCCTGGGATCGTATGGATGAGATCGACCGCCGCTTTGCCGAAGACAAACCCGCGCTGGCTACCTATAACCTCAAAGACTGCGAGCTGGTCACGCGTATTTTCCACAAGACTGAGCTGATGCCTTTCCTGCTGGAGCGGGCGACGGTCAACGGGCTCCCGCTGGATAAACACGGCGGCTCGGTAGCGGCTTTCAGCCACCTTTATTTCCCGCGTATGCATCGTGCAGGCTATGTCGCCCCCAATCTGGGCGAGGTTCCGCCGCAGGCAAGCCCCGGCGGCTATGTGATGGATTCCAGTCCTGGACTCTATGACTCGGTGCTGGTGCTCGATTATAAAAGCCTGTATCCGTCGATTATCCGTACCTTCTTAATCGATCCGGTCGGCCTCGTCGAAGGTACAGCCCAGCCGGACGTGACGCACTCCGTTGAAGGGTTTATTGGCGGCTGGTTCTCCCGCGACAAACACTGCCTGCCCGAGATCGTGAGCCAGATCTGGCATGGCCGGGACGAGGCAAAACGCCACGGCAACAAGCCGCTCTCCCAGGCGCTCAAGATCATCATGAATGCTTTTTACGGCGTACTGGGTACCAGTGCCTGTCGCTTTTTCGATCCCCGTCTTGCTTCGTCGATCACCATGCGCGGTCACGAAATCATGCGCCAGACAAAAGCGCTGATTGAATCCCAGGGCTATGACGTTATCTACGGCGATACGGATTCAACCTTTGTCTGGCTGAAACAGGCCCACAGCGAAAAGGACGCCGCACAGATTGGCAGGAAGCTGGTCGAGTACGTCAACACCTGGTGGCAACGGCATCTGAAAACCACGCTGAATCTCGACTGCGCCCTTGAGCTGGAGTACGAAACGCACTTCTGCCGCTTCCTGATGCCTACCATTCGGGGGACGGACCAGGGCAGCAAAAAGCGCTACGCCGGGCTTATTCAGGAGGGCGACGAACAGCGCATGGTATTTAAAGGGCTTGAAACAGTGCGCACCGACTGGACGCCCCTCGCCCAACAGTTCCAGCAAACGCTCTATTGGCGAATTTTCCGCGGCGAGCCCTATCAGGACTACATCCGTGAGACCATTGCCAGCCTGATGTCGGGTGAGCTGGATTCACAGCTGATCTATCGCAAACGCCTGCGTCGCCCGTTAAGCGAGTACCAGAAAAACGTGCCGCCTCACGTTCGTGCGGCCAGGCTTGCCGATGAATATAACCAACGTCTGGGCAGGCCGGCGCAATACCAGAATCGTGGCACGATAAAATATGTCATGACCCTGAGCGGCCCGGAGCCGGTTGATTATCAGCAATCTCCGCTGGATTATGACCACTACCTGACTCGCCAGTTGCAGCCCGTCGCCGAGGGGATTTTGCCCTTCCTTGAGGACGACTTTGCTACACTGATGACGGGGCAGATGGGGCTATTTTAAAAACCCTCTACATAACTCAGCTTACGGCGAGGCGCTAAGAGCGTGCAGCCAGCGTCGCCGTAATTTGAAGCATGACGAGTGCGTGACGAATCCGTTGCCATCCAGTACCATAGCGCCCTTTCTTCGAATCCTTAAACCCAATTTTAAACAACTGCGCCGCCTGTGCGCGGTTGCCATGCTATTGCCTGCAAATTTAAGTCACTGAAATAGAGCCGAAAACTTATGCCTTTTACACTTGGTCAACGTTGGATCAGCGATACCGAAAGCGAACTGGGACTGGGAACCGTGGTGGCGCTGGATGCGCGTATGGTTACCCTGCTCTTCCCGGCAACGGGTGAAAATCGTCTGTACGCCAGAAATGACTCCCCGATCACCCGCGTGATGTTTAACCCAGGCGATGTGATTACCAGCCATGAAGGCTGGCAGCTGAAAGTTGATGAAGTTAAGGAAGAAAAGGGTTTACTCGCCTACCTCGGCACCCGTCTCGATACCGAAGAGTCTGACGTCCTGCTGCGCGAAGTCTTTCTCGACAGCAAATTGGTCTTCAGCAAACCACAGGATCGCCTGTTTGCCGGGCAAATCGACCGTATGGACCGCTTTGCGCTGCGTTTCCGCGCCCGCAAATATCAGAGCGAACAGTCGCGCCAGATTTGGAGCGGCCTGCGCGGGATGCGCACCAGCCTGATCCCTCACCAGCTAAACATCGCTCATGATGTTGGCCGCCGCCATGCACCGCGCGTATTGCTCGCGGATGAGGTTGGCCTGGGTAAAACCATTGAAGCCGGGATGATCATCCACCAGCAGCTGCTGGCCGGTAGCGCCGAGCGCGTGCTGATTGTGGTGCCGGAAACACTGCAGCATCAGTGGCTGGTCGAAATGCTGCGCCGCTTTAACCTGCGATTCGCGCTGTTTGACGATGAACGTTACGCGGAAGCCCAGCACGACAGCAGCAACCCGTTTGACACCGAACAATTGGTCATTTGCTCGCTGGACTTCGTGCGCCGCAATAAACAGCGCCTGGAAAACCTCTGCGAAGCGGAGTGGGATCTGCTGGTTGTCGATGAAGCTCACCATCTGGTGTGGAGCGAAGATGCGCCCAGCCGTGAATACCAGGCCATTGAACAGCTGGCCGAACATGTTCCTGGCGTCCTGTTGCTGACCGCCACGCCTGAACAGCTGGGCATGGAAAGCCACTTCGCGCGCTTACGCCTGCTGGACCCAAATCGCTTCCATGATTTCGCCATGTTCGTCGACGAGCAGCAGAATTACCGCCCGGTTGCAGACGCCGTCGCCTTGCTGCTGGCAGGAGATCGCCTGACCGATGAGCAGCTGAATACCATGGGTGAGCTGATTGGCGAGCAGGATATCGAGCCACTGCTGCAAACCGCCAACAGCGAACGCGAAGGCAGTGAAGCCGCGCGCCAGGAATTGGTTTCCATGCTGATGGACAGACACGGCACCAGCCGCGTGCTGTTCCGTAACACCCGTAACGGCGTAAAAGGTTTCCCGAAACGCGAACTGCACACCATTCGCCTGCCGCTGCCAACCCAGTACCAGACGGCGATTAAAGTCTCCGGTATTATGGCCGCGCGTAAGTCCGTGGAGGATCGCGCCCGGGATATGCTGTATCCGGAGCAGATTTATCAGGAGTTCGAAGGCGACACCGGCACCTGGTGGAACTTCGACCCACGCGTTGAATGGCTGATGGGCTACCTGACCAGCCACCGTTCGCAGAAAGTGCTGGTGATCTGCGCCAAGGCCGCGACGGCACTCCAGCTTGAGCAGGTTCTGCGTGAGCGCGAAGGCATCCGCGCAGCCGTCTTCCATGAAGGCATGTCCATCATCGAACGAGACCGCGCTGCAGCCTGGTTTGCGGAAGAAGATACCGGCGCTCAGGTCCTGCTGTGCTCAGAGATTGGCTCAGAAGGCCGTAACTTCCAGTTCGCCAGTCAGCTGGTGATGTTTGACCTGCCGTTTAACCCGGACCTGCTGGAGCAGCGTATTGGCCGTCTCGACCGTATTGGCCAGGCGCACGACATCCAGATCCACGTTCCGTACCTGGAAAAAACCGCTCAGTCGGTCCTGGTGGACTGGTACCATGCTGGCCTGGATGCCTTCGAACACACCTGCCCGACCGGCCGCACCATTTATGACAGCGTCTACCCGCAGTTGATCGAATATCTCGCGGCACCGGAAAATACCGAAGGCTTTGACGCGCTGATCAAGCAGTGCCGCGAGCAGCACGATGCCCTGAAGCAACAGCTTGAGCAGGGCCGCGACCGTCTGCTGGAAATTCATTCCAACGGCGGTGAAAAAGCGCAGGCGCTGGCAGAAGCCATTTCCGAGCAAGATAACGACACTAACCTCGTTAGCTTTGCCATGAACCTGTTTGATATCGTCGGCATTAACCAGGACGATCGCGGCGACAACATGGTCGTCATTACTCCGTCCGACCATATGCTGGTCCCTGACTTCCCGGGCCTGCCGGAAGACGGCTGCACAATCACCTTCGAGCGTGACGTCGCCTTGTCCCGCGAAGACGCGCAGTTTGTGACCTGGGAACACCCGATCATCCGCAACGGCCTGGATTTGATCCTGTCAGGCGATACCGGTAGCTGTGCCCTGTCTCTGCTGAAAAACAAAGCGCTGCCGGTGGGCACGCTGCTGCTGGAGCTGGTGTACGTTGTAGAGGCCAAAGCGCCTAAACAGCTGCAGCTCAACCGCTTCCTGCCGCCGACGCCGGTGCGCATGCTGGTGGATAAAAACGGCACCAACCTCGCGGCGCAGGTGGAGTTTGAAAGCTTCAACCGCCAGCTCAGCGCGGTTAACCGTCATACCGGCAGCAAACTGGTGAATGCGGTGCAGTCCGACGTGCACGCTATTCTGCAGGTGGCGGAAGAAAAAGTTGCCGATGCGGCACAGGCGCTGATCGACGCAGCTCGTGAAGAAGCCGATGAGAAGCTGAGCGCTGAGCTGTCCCGTCTGGAAGCGTTGAAAGCCGTTAACCCAAACATTCGTGACGACGAGCTTGCGGCTATCGAAACCAATCACCAGCAGGTGATGGAAGCGTTAAGCCAGGCTAACTGGCGTCTTGATGCCCTGCGTTTGATCGTTGTGACGCACCAGTAAATATGCGTCGCTTTACTCAAATCATTCGAGTTGCAGCAAGGCGGCAAAAGAGAGAATTCCCAGGAGCTGACTAAAGTCAGTGACTGGGATAAGTGAGAGCAGCCAACGCGGCTGCAGCTTGAAGGATGCAGAGTAAATGCTGATGGAACCCTACAATCCGCCTCTCGATCCCTGGCTGGTTATCCTGTACCAGGATGAGCACATCATGGTGGTTAACAAGCCCAGCGGCCTGCTGTCCGTTCCGGGACGTCTTGACGAACACAAAGACAGCGTGATGACGCGCATTCAGCGCGACTTCCCGCTGGCGGAATCGGTCCATCGACTTGATATGGCAACCAGCGGCGTGATCGTGGTGGCGCTGACCAAAGCGGCAGAGCGCGAGCTAAAGCGCCAGTTCCGTGAACGCGAGCCGAAAAAGCAGTATGTGGCTCGCGTTTGGGGCCATCCACAGCCGGAAGAAGGTTTGGTGGATCTACCGCTGATTTGCGACTGGCCTAACAGACCAAAGCAGAAGGTATGCTACGAGACAGGGAAATCTGCGCAGACTGGATATCAGGTGCTGGAATACGCGGCGGATAATACCGCTCGTGTACAGCTCATGCCGATTACCGGGCGTTCGCACCAGCTTCGTGTGCATATGCAGGCGCTGGGGCACCCGATTCTCGGGGACCGCTTCTACGCGACGCCAGAAGCGCTTGCCATGGCGCCGCGTCTTCAGCTCCATGCCGAGATGCTCACCATCACGCACCCGAGCTACGGTACGCCAATGACGTTTAAAGCGCCAGCGGACTTCTAAAAAAGGCCTCTCAACTGAGAGGCCTTTTTCTACTTAAACCCTTTTGCGGTTTTAATCAGATCGTAAGCGCCCTGAATCTCCTGGGCCTTTTGCTTCGCCATCTGCATCATTTCCGGCGGCAGGCCTTTTGCCACCAGCTTGTCAGGATGGTGCTCACTCATTAACTTACGGTACGCGCGCTTGATAACCGTTGGCTCATCGCTGCTTTTTACCCCAAGCACCTTGCAGGCATCTTCCAGCGTCGGGCCTCTTTGTTGCTGCGCGAAGCCGCCTTGCGATTGCTGGTATTGGCCACCACCGAACTGCTGGCCGCCTTCCATCATGCGCAAGAACTGGTCGAACTGGGCACGCGAGATCCCCAGTTCTTCGGCAATCACATACAGCACCTGACGCTCATTTGGGTGCAGCGAGCCATCCGCAAACGCAGCCTGGATTTGTATTTCCAGAAACATCCGAATTAAGTCAGAACGGCCAAAACAGACGCTTCGCATCTGCCCCATCTTTTCTCTGAGCGGATAGTTATTTTCTTTCCCCGCGCGAAATGCTCGCTGAGCGGCGGCGCGCGCCTCACCATGAAGCTGCATTCGGTCCATCAATAAAGACGCTATTTGAATATCAGCTTCCGTTACCCGACCTTTCGATTTGGTGAGGTGCCCCATCACTTCAAAAGTGGTAGAAAAAAAGATCGCCTGACGCTGCTGTTGGTTAGCAAACCAGGCCCCGCGACGGCTGCGTGCCTTATCAAACATATGGCCGATAAGAAAACCTATCACCACACCCCAAAAGCCGCCGCCTGAGATTAACCCCAAAGCAACACCGAGTACTTTTCCCCAATACTGCATATACTCCCCAAATCATCATGCTGTCGTCTAGAATTTGCTTTATCATACCCGCCATTGATAGCGCTGCCTAACGGCATACTGCTAATGGGCTGGATTAACACTAGCGCTGTGGTGATGAGTACGTTAGTCTCTGACCGTTTGCCTTCGCTATACCCTGATGACGGAACAACAAATAACACGTATGAAAAAACGTATTCCCACCTTGCTGGCCACACTGATTGGTTCAGCCCTTTATAGCCAACAAGGTATGGCTGCCGACCTTGCCTCGCAGTGTATGCTGGGTATCCCAAGCTACAATCGTCCATTGGTTAAGGACGACGGCAATAGCCAGCCGGTAACAATCCAGGCCGATCACGCCAAAGGTGACTACCCGGACAATGCCGTTTTTACCGGGAATGTTGACGTTCAGCAGGGCAACAGCCGCCTGCAGTCAGACGAAGTTCAGCTTCACCAGAAGCTGGTCGAAGGTCAAACGGATCCCGTCCGCACCGTAGATGCCTTAGGTAATGTGCATTACGACGACAATCAGGTCATCCTGAAAGGTCCTAAAGCCTGGTCAAATTTAAACACCAAAGATACTAACGTCTGGGACGGTAATTACCAGATGGTTGGCCGCCAGGGTCGCGGTACCGCAGACCTCATGAAACAGCGCGGCGACAACCGCTACACGATTCTCGAAAACGGGACGTTCACCTCCTGCCTGCCGGGCTCCAACACCTGGAGCGTGGTTGGTACTGAAGTGATTCAGGACAGGCAGGAAGAAGTGGCGGAGATCTGGAACGCCCGCTTTAAACTGGGCCCGGTACCGGTGTTCTACAGCCCTTACCTGCAGCTGCCTATTGGCGATAAACGCCGTTCGGGCTTCCTGATCCCCAGCGCTAAATACAGCACCAACAGCGGCATTGAGTTCGCGCTGCCCTATTACTGGAACATTGCGCCAAACTTCGATGCCACTATCACGCCTCACTATATTGATAAGCGTGGCGGTATCCAGTGGCAAAACGAATTCCGCTACCTGACCCAGGCAGGTTCAGGCCTGATGGAGTTTGACTATCTCCCGTCGGATGACGAGTACAAAAACGAGTCGGGCGTTGCGCCGGGCGAAAAAGATCGCCGCTGGCTGTTCTACTGGAACCACGGCGGGGTCATGGACCAGGTGTGGCGTTTCAACGTCGATTACACCAAGGTCAGCGATTCGCGCTACTTCAACGACTTCAGCTCACCCTATGGTAACAGTACCGACGGCTACGCCACGCAAAAATTTAGCGTCGGCTACGCTAATCAGAATTTTGACGCGACGCTGTCCGCTAAACAATTCCAGGTCTTTGCCAACCAGCTGGGTACATTCACCAGCTCTTACCGTGCAGAGCCTCAGCTGGACGTCAACTTCTACCAGAATGACGTGGGCCCGTTTGATACCCGAATTTATGGCCAGGCGGTGAAATTCACTAACGTGAATGACAACATGCCTGATGCAACGCGTCTGCACCTTGAACCGGTGATCAACCTGCCTGTCTCCAACGGCTGGGCAAGCCTGAACACCGAAGCCAAGCTGATGATGACCCATTATCAGCAAGGTAATCTTGATGAATATAAGCAGAAGATTAACGCCAACAGCACATTAGAAAACACCGTCAACCGCACGCTGCCGCAGTTTAAAATGGACGGCAAGCTGATCTTTGACCGTGATATGGACTCCGTTGCCGGCTGGACACAGACGCTTGAGCCACGCGCTCAGTACCTGTACGTGCCATATCGCAACCAAAGTGCTATCAACAACTACGACTCATCGCTGCTGCAGTCTGACTACAACGGGCTGTTCCGCGACCGTACTTACGGCGGTCTGGACCGTATTGCTTCCGCTAATCAGGTAACGACCGGCGTAACTTCTCGCGTTTATGATGACGCTTCGGTTGAACGTTTTAACGTATCCGCGGGTCAAATCTACTATTTCACCCAGTCCCGTACCGGGGATGACAACATTAACTGGGAGAAAGATAAGAAAACCGGCTCCATGGTCTGGGCCGGTGACACCTACTGGCGTATGACAGATCGCTGGGGCCTGCGCGGCGGGGTACAGTATGATGCTCGCCTGGGTAGCGTGGCCAATGGCAGCGGCGCCATTGAGTACCGTCGCGATGCCGATCGTATGGCACAGTTGACCTATCGTTATGCCAGCCCGGAGTATATTCAGGCTACGCTGCCGACAGTTTACTCTACCGCCGACCAGTATAGAGAAGGGATCTCGCAGGTCGGTATGGTCGCCAGTTGGCCAATCGTGGATCGCTGGTCAGTTGTCGGGGCCTACTACTACGATACCAATGCCCGACAGTCCGCTGACTCTATGTTCGCCGTGCAGTACAGCTCTTGCTGTTATGCCATTCGTGTTGGCGTCGAGCGTAAGATCAACGGGTGGGAAAATAACATGAGTAAATACGATAACGTAATCGGCTTTAACATCGAGTTACGTGGCCTGAGTTCCAACTATGGCCTGGGTATTCCGCAGATGCTGCGTACTAACATTCTGCCATACCAAAGTTCGATGTAATTCACTTTGACGAATTCTCTAAATAATCCGCTTTGCGGCTAAGTAAAATGGAAAAAGTATGAAGAACTGGAGAACGCTGCTTCTTGGTGTCGCACTTGTAGCGAACACAACTTTTGCAGCCCCGCAGGTTGTCGACAAAGTAGCTGCCGTAGTCAATAACGGCGTAGTCCTTGAAAGCGATGTTGACGGCTTAATGCAGTCCGTCAAAATGAACTCACGCGACGCGGGGCAACAGCTTCCTGACGACGCGACGCTTCGCCATCAAATCATTGAACGTCTGATCATGGATCAAATCATCCTGCAGATGGGCCAGAAGATGGGCGTGAAGATCACCGACGATGAACTCGATCAGGCCATCGCCAACATTGCAAAACAGAACAACATGACCATGGATCAGATGCGCAGCCGTCTGGCCTATGATGGCGTGAACTACAACACCTACCGCAGTCAGATCCGTAAAGAGATGACGATTTCGGAAGTGCGTAACAATGAAGTTCGTCGTCGCGTCTCAATCCTGCCGCAGGAAGTTGATGCCCTTGCACAACAGGTAGGCAATCAGAACGACAGCAGTACCGAACTGAACCTGAGCCACATCCTGATTGCGCTGCCAGAAAACCCAAGCTCTGCTCAGGTTGATGACGCAGAAAAACAGGCACGTAACGTTGTCGATCAGGCACGCAACGGGGCAGACTTCGGCAAGCTCGCGATCAGCTATTCTGCCGACCAGCAGGCGCTGAAAGGCGGCCAAATGGGTTGGGGTCGCATCCAGGAACTGCCTTCTATTTTTGCCCAGGCATTGAGCACGGCGAAGAAAGGCGACATTATCGGGCCTATTCGTTCAGGCGTTGGTTTCCACATCCTGAAAGTTAACGATATGCGCGGTCAGAACCAGAATATTTCTGTGACCGAAGTTCACGCCCGCCACATTCTGCTGAAAACGTCGCCTATCATGAACGATACTCAGGCGCGCCAGAAACTGGAGCAAATTGCCGCTGACATTAAGAGCGGGAAAACCACCTTTGCCGCAGCAGCGAAATCCTTCTCGGACGATCCAGGTTCAGCGAACCAGGGTGGCGATCTGGGCTGGGCGGCAACGGATATTTATGATCCTGCTTTCCGCGATGCACTGCAAAAGCTGAACAAAGGCCAGATGAGCGCCCCGGTGCACTCTTCCTTCGGCTGGCACCTGATCGAACTGCTGGACACGCGTAAAGTCGACAGAACCGATGCGGCGCAAAAAGACCGTGCCTACCGCATGCTGTTCAACCGCAAGTTCTCCGAAGAAGCGCAAACCTGGATGCAGGAACAGCGCGCCAGCGCTTACGTGAAAATCATAGGCAGCAATGGCTAACATCTTTCGTGTGACCATCACTCCCGGCGAACCCGCCGGGATTGGTCCCGACCTGGTCGTCGCGTTAGCGCAACGCGACTGGCCCGTTGAACTGGTCGTCTGCGCTTCTCCAGAATTGCTACTTGCCAGAGCCTCTCTGCTCGGTCTCCCCCTGACGCTCCAGCCTTTCGAGGCAAATCAACCGGCAAAACCACAGGCTGCAGGTACGTTAACCGTGCTGCCCGTTGAGCTACGTGCGCCGGTCATTCCAGGGCAACTGGATGTGCGTAACAGTGCTTACGTCGTCGAGACGCTCGCTCGGGCATGCGATGGCTGCCTGAACGGAGAATTCGCCGCGCTGATTACCGGGCCGGTACACAAAGGCATTATCAACGATGCCGGGATTCCGTTTATTGGTCACACCGAGTTCTTCGAAGAGCGCTCACACAGCGAAAAAGTGGTGATGATGCTGGCCACGGAAGAGCTGCGCGTTGCGCTGGCCACAACGCATCTGCCGCTGAAAGCAATTTCTGACGCCATTACGCCGGATTTACTACGCCAGATTGTCACCATCCTGTATCATGACCTGCAAACCAAATTTGGTATCCCGCAGCCGCATGTACTGGTTTGCGGTCTCAATCCACACGCCGGGGAAGGTGGCCATATGGGCACCGAAGAGATAGACACTATTATCCCGGTGTTAAATGAGATGCGCGCTCTGGGGATGCACCTTTCTGGCCCGTTACCGGCAGATACGCTATTCCAGCCTAAATACCTCGATAGTGCTGACGCCGTACTGGCGATGTATCACGATCAGGGTCTGCCCGTGTTGAAATATCAGGGCTTCGGCCGCGCGGTAAATATCACGTTGGGGTTACCTTTTATCCGTACATCGGTTGACCACGGCACGGCTCTTGAGCTGGCAGGCCAGGGGAAAGCCGATGTCGGCAGTTTTATTACGGCGCTTAATCTCGCCATTAAAATGATTGTAAATAGTCAATGAATACTCGAGTCCACCAGGGCCACCTTGCCCGCAAACGTTTTGGACAAAACTTCCTTAATGACCAGTTCGTTATCGACAGTATTGTCTCCGCAATTAACCCACAGCCAGGCCAGGCAATGGTCGAAATTGGTCCAGGCCTTGGTGCACTGACTGAGCCTGTGGGTGAACGCCTGGATAAAATGACCGTTATCGAACTGGACCGCGATCTTGCCGCACGTTTGCAAACGCACCCGTTCCTGGCCCCCAAGCTGACAATTTATCAGCAGGATGCCATGACCATGGATTTCGGCGATCTTTCGCAGAAAATCGGCCAGCCGTTGCGCGTCTTCGGTAACCTGCCGTATAACATCTCTACGCCGCTGATGTTCCATCTCTTTAGCTATACTGATGCCATTGCAGACATGCACTTCATGCTGCAAAAAGAGGTGGTTAACCGCTTAGTCGCCGGGCCAAACAGTAAAGCCTATGGCCGCCTGTCGGTGATGGCGCAGTACTACTGTAACGTTATTCCTGTGCTTGAAGTCCCGCCAACGGCGTTTACGCCTGCGCCAAAAGTGGACTCTGCCGTTGTGCGTCTGGTACCACACGCGACTTTACCGCACCCGGTGAAAGATCTGCGCGTGCTGAGCCGTATCACCACGGAAGCCTTTAACAAGCGTCGTAAAACTATCCGTAACAGCCTTGGTCATCTGTTCAGTGCCGACGTGCTGGCGGAGCTGGGCGTCGATGCGACGCTGCGTGCGGAAAACATTTCCGTTGAGCAGTACTGTAAGCTTGCAAACTATCTGGCTGACAACCCACAACAGCCGTCGGAGAGCTAAACTATGCTTGATTCGCCCCGCGTATGCGTGCAGGTACAAAGCTTTTATATTGAGTCGCAGTCCTCGCCTGAGGATGAGCGTTTCGTATTTGCGTACACAGTCACTATTCGCAATCTGGGGCGAACAGCAGTTCAGCTACTTGGCCGTTACTGGCTAATTACCAACGGCAACGGCCGCGAAACCGAGGTTCAGGGCGAAGGTGTCGTCGGCGAACAGCCGCATATTGAACCGGGCAACGACTACCAGTACACCAGCGGAGCGGTTATCGAAACGCCGCTCGGCACCATGCAGGGCCATTATGAAATGGTCGATGCGCAGGGAGAGGCCTTCAGGGTCGAGATCCCCGTTTTCCGTCTGGCCATTCCAACTTTTATTCACTGATACCATGTCTACATATCTGATTGGCGATGTTCACGGCTGCTACGATGAACTGATCGCGTTGCTGCAGCAGGTTAATTTCAACCCTGAAGAAGATACGCTGTGGCTGACGGGCGATCTGGTGGCTCGTGGGCCAGCTTCTCTGGAGGTGCTGCGCTATGTTCGCAGTCTCGGTGACAGCGTACGAGTGGTACTCGGTAACCATGACCTGCATCTTTTAGCCGTCTTTGCGGGCATCAGCCGCAACAAACCTAAAGACCGCGTTACGCCACTGCTGGAAGCGCCTGATGCCGACGAGCTTCTCAATTGGCTTCGTCGTCAGCCGCTCATTCAGGTGGATGAAGAGAAAAAGCTTGTTATGTCTCATGCGGGGATCACGCCTCAGTGGGATATCAATACCGCGCTGGCCTGCGCGCGTGATGTCGAAGCCGTTCTCTCCAGCGACAGCTACCCGCTTTTCCTGGATGCAATGTATGGCGATATGCCCAACAACTGGTCCAGCGATCTCTCCGGGCTGGCACGCCTGCGTTTCATCACTAACTCGCTCACCCGCATGCGCTATTGCTTCCCTAACGGCCAGTTGGATATGTACTGCAAAGACACGCCGGAAAAAGCGCCTTCGCCGCTGAAGCCCTGGTTTGCGATTCCTGGCCCCGTTACCGCCGAATATTCTGTGGCTTTTGGTCACTGGGCATCGCTGGAAGGGAAAGGCACGCCGGAAGGGATCTATGCGCTGGATACGGGTTGCTGCTGGGGGGGAGAACTAACCTGCCTGCGCTGGGAAGATAAAGCCTGGTTCGTACAGCCTTCAAATCGTCTGCAGGATAGCGGCGAAGATCAAACCGCTGCCGCCTCTTAGAAGTTACCCCTCTCTCTGTCGAGAGAGGGGTAAAACTTAACGACGCTCCAGAATTTCGAAGCAATAACCGTGGGAGTTATTCTCGTCGGCATCGTGGAATTCACTGAAGGTTGACTGCCACTCATCCGGATCGTAATCCGGGAAATGCGTGTCCCCTTCCACTTCCGCATCAATATGGGTCAGGTAAAGACGCTGCGCCTTGGGCAGGAACTGCTCGTATACGCGTCCCCCGCCAATCACCATGATTTCTTCGGCATCACCGCAGGCTTTAATAGCCTCTTCCACCGATTTCACCCACTCAACGCGATCGTCATTTCCGGCCTGGCTGCTAATAACGATGTTTTTACGTCCCGGCAGCGGGCGGCCAATAGACTCCCAGGTCAGGCGCCCCATAACAACAGGTTTATTGAGCGTATTGCGCTTGAACCAGGCCAGGTCGGCAGGCAAATCCCATGGCATGGCGTTTTCCATGCCGATAACGCGATCCACCGCCAAAGCAGCAATCAGACTGATCATTTATATAACCTAAGGATGATGAAAAAAATTGCCGCCACTATACGGAAAGCGCAATCTTTCGTCGACAGCAGGCGATGGGCGTAACGAGAATTTTTTTTATTCTGCTGCGGCCATCGCGCCCTGATTTTCAACTGCGGGATATGGAACAAGGGGTTAGCGTTAACCCCCGCTCACTATAAGGAAAAGTAAATATTTTTCAGCAAGTTCACTCTGCTGGCCTGACCGGGGGTTCATCGGAAAGTTTACCGCTGTGAAGACCCTCTTTTGTTCCCTGCCAGCCATCACGTTGGATAACGTGCAGGTGCGCACGATCCTCGTTAATAACCTCTGTCAGCATCGCGCTGTTGCGCTTAAAGACATCCGCGCGCTCGGCGGTCTTATCATCAGTCGGCACCATTTCTTCAAGCATTTGCAGGTTAAAACGGCGGAAGTGGTCGGCCCGCTCGCGCGCTTCGTATTTGCCGACGCCCAATCCCTCCAGCGCACGACGGCCAATCTTCAGCGAGCTTTCGAACGTTTCACGTTCCGGCATCTCGACTCCCGCCTGGCGCAGGCGGATGTAGTGATTAATATCGCGCGCGCGGGCAAGGATCTGCAGATGCGGGAAGTGCTCCTTCGCCAGTTCAGTGAGCTGCATGCTGGCTTCAGGATCGTCAATGGCGTTAATCAGCACTTCAGCGCCTGCGGCCCCGGCTGACTCAAGCAGGTCAACGCGGGTGGCGTCCCCATAAAAGACCTTGGTGCCAAATTTTCGCAGCGTCTCTATATGGTCAGGATCGTGATCCAGAATAACCACGTTCACTCCGCTGCTCAGTAACAGACGACCGGCAATCTGCCCAAAGCGTCCGAAGCCCGCGATGATAACCCGGGGCTGCTCTTCATCAATTTCGTCGGCCTCTCCGGCCTGCTCGCTGCCCGTTTTCTCGAGCCTGTTCAGCAGCACCAGCAACAGAGGCGTGGCCGCCATGGATAGCGCCACGGCAAGCGTCAGCGACTTCGACCAGTCGTCGTCCAGCACCTGAGCCATATGAGCCGCGCCGAAGATAACAAAAGCAAATTCACTTCCCTGCCCCAGCAAAACGGCAAACCAGCGTCGCTGCTTACGCGGCACTTTTAAAGGCTTAGCGACCAGCCAGAGCACCAGCGTTTTGATGACCAGGAAACCGACCAGCAGGACGAGAATACGCAGCGGGTTGTCGAGCAAAGTCCCGAAGTCGATAGACATCCCAACCCCGATAAAGAACAGCCCCAGCAGCAGGCCCTTGAACGGCTCAATATCGCTTTCCAGCGCGTGACGATATTCGGAGCTGGCTAACAGCACCCCGGCAAGAAACGCCCCCATCGCCATCGAAAGCCCGGCCTCTTCAAGCAGCAGGCCAAAGCCAAACACCAGGAATAGCGCCACGGCGCTGAACACTTCACGTAACCCCGAGCGCGCCACAAATCGCAGCACTGGCCGGGTGACATAGCGCCCAAGCAGTACAACCAGAGCCAGCGCCGCCGCTACCTTAAGCGCGGAAATTAAAAACGTCGCAAAGGTCATCGTCCCGCCGCTGCTCGCCAGCAGCGGGATCATTGCCACCAGAGGGATCGCCGCGATATCCTGGAACAACAGTACGGCAAACGCGCCTCGCCCCATCGGCGTGACGGTCAGGTTGCGTTCGTTCATCGCCTGCATAGCAATCGCGGTGGATGAGAGCGCCAGCGTCAGGCCAATAAGCAAGGCGATCTTCCAGTTGAGCCCCATCACGATACAAAATGCGCCGAGCGCCAGCCCGCAGGCCGCCATTTGCAGAAAACCGCCGCCAAACACCGAGGCGCGAAGCGTCCATAGCCGCTGAGGATCAAGCTCAAGCCCGATAACAAAGAGCATCAGCACCACGCCAATTTCAGCAAAGTGCAGAATAGTTTCGGCGTCGGTAACCAGCCCCAGCCCCCATGGCCCAATAATGCAGCCGGCAATCAGGTAGCCCAGCACGGAACCTAATCCGAGCCGCACGGCGATAGGCACGATCAGCGCGGCAGAACCGAGGTAAATTAATGCCTGAATTAAGCTGTGGCTATCCACGATGAGCCTCCTGCCAGTCAATCAAGCGTTGCTTATAGTCATCCGCCTGGCGGGCAAGCGTCAATTCATCGCAAACAAAGGTGAAATGAATCGCGAAGGCCGGAAGCCACTGCATTCCGCAGTAGAGCGCCGTGGCCTGCAGAGGCTGGGCGAGAACGTCAAATCCAGGGTGATCGCCCAGTTCAAAATGTTTTTCGCTGCCGCCGGTTGTCACGGCCCACATCACCTCTTTGCCGTGCAGGGCATTCCCACCTTTGCCGTATGCCCAGCCGTGCGAAAGCACTTTGTCTATCCACAATTTCATCAGCGGCGGCACGCTGTACCACTGCATGGGATGCTGCCAGATAACCAAATCAGCGAGGCTTAACGCCTGCTGCTCAGCGGCAATGTCGATATTAAAGTCGGGATAAAGTTCATAGAGGGAGCGAACCTCTACCCCCGGAAGCGCTTTAGCTCGCTCGAGCATTTGCCGGTTGGCATGGGAATGCTGGGGATAGGGATGCGCATAGATTATAAGAATCATTGTTAAGCCTGTCTTCACTACTGCCTGTAATGACAGTGAGTTTAGTCAGTTAATCGACAGGCTAACAGTCAATATTGCTGAGCGTGTTGTTGGATATTTCTTAACTAGTTATCCAGCTCGCTCATCTCTTTCACCTGATCGCGGTTGATCTGCTCGGTTTTACCCGTTTCGGCATTTTTGTATGACACCAGGCCCGTGTCTTTGTCGACCTGCGGTTTGCCGTCGGTCACGATCGTTTTGCCATCACTGGTTTTAACTGCCTGATTGGACGAGCAGCCCGCCACGATCAGCAGCGCTGCGGCAGTGAAGAGGGAAGCAAGTAAAGTTCGTTTCTGCATGGTGTTCTCCCAGCGTGTTTAGTCATTTTCAGTTGTGTGCTGGTTAACTGTAGACTATCTCGCTGGGTATAAAATAAAACGGCCTCTTTTCAGAGGCCGTCGGCGTTATTTTCGGAACATTCTTTCAGGACAAGAAAGTTTAACCCTTAATTTGGGCATGCATTTCCTGCACCGAAATCACCTTCTCGGTAGCATCGGCATTCAGCGCCATCGCCGTGGCGAAACCACCGTTCAGCGTGGTGTCATAATGCACTTTGTACTGCAGTGCGCTGCGGCGAATCAGCTTGGAGTCTTCAATCGCCTGGCGGCCCGCGGTGGTGTTGATGATGTAGGTGTATTCGCCATTCTTGATACGGTCCTGAATGTGCGGACGCCCTTCATGCACCTTGTTCACCAGGCGTGGGTTAATACCCGCTTCGCCCAGCACAATCGCTGTACCGTGGGTCGCATCCAGCTCGAAGCCCTGTTTCAGCAGCTTCGCGGCCAGGTCAACTACGCGCTCTTTGTCACCTTCACGCACGGAGAGAAGCGCGCGGCCTGGCTTACGCATGGTTGACTGGCTGCCCAGCATCGCTTTAGAGAAAGCTTCTGCGAAAGTACGCCCCACGCCCATCACTTCCCCGGTAGAGCGCATTTCTGGCCCTAACAGCGGGTCAACGCCCGGGAATTTGTTGAACGGCAGCACCACTTCTTTCACCGAGTAATAAGGCGGGATGATTTCTTTGGTGACGCCCTGCTCAACCAGCGTTTTGCCTGCCATAACGCGAGCGGCAACTTTTGCCAGCGGCACGCCCGTCGCTTTAGAAACGAACGGCACGGTACGCGCGGCACGTGGGTTCACTTCAATCAGGTAAACTTCGTTGTCCTTCACAGCAAACTGCACGTTCATCAGGCCACGCACCTGGAGCTCAAAGGCCAGTTTCTGCACCTGCTGGCGCATCACATCCTGAATTTCCTGGCTCAAAGTGTAAGCCGGCAGAGAACATGCCGAGTCACCGGAGTGAACACCCGCCTGCTCGATGTGTTCCATGATGCCGCCAATCAGCACGGTTTCACCGTCGCAAATGGCATCCACGTCCACTTCGACCGCATCGTCAAGGAAGCGGTCAAGCAGCACCGGCGCGTCGTTGGAAACGCTAACCGCGGTCTGGAAGTAACGGCGAAGGTCTGCTTCGTCGTAGACGATTTCCATCGCGCGGCCGCCCAGCACATAGGAAGGGCGAACCACCAGCGGATAACCAATCTGGACGGCTTTCTCTACCGCCTGCTCGATAGCCGTTACGGTGGCGTTAGCAGGCTGTTTCAGCTTCAGGCGCTCAACGGCGTGCTGGAAACGCTCACGGTCTTCTGCACGGTCGATAGCATCCGGGCTGGTACCGATAACCGGCACACCAGCCGCTTCCAGCGCACGAGCCAGTTTCAGCGGAGTCTGGCCGCCGTACTGTACGATGACACCTTTTGGTTTCTCAACGCGGACAATTTCCAGCACGTCTTCAAAGGTGACAGGCTCAAAGTAGAGGCGGTCGGAGGTGTCGTAGTCGGTAGACACGGTTTCCGGGTTACAGTTAACCATAATGGTTTCGTAACCATCTTCACGCAGCGCCAGCGAGGCGTGTACGCAGCAATAGTCGAACTCGATGCCCTGACCGATACGGTTTGGTCCGCCGCCCAGCACCATGATTTTGTCACGGTCATGGTTCGGGTTCGCTTCACACTCTTCTTCATACGTGGAGTACATATAAGCGGTGTCGGTAGCGAATTCTGCCGCACAGGTGTCTACGCGTTTGTAGACAGGGTGCAGGTTATATTGCTCGCGCAGTTTGCGAATTTCAGCTTCACGCACGCCAGCCAGTTTAGCCAGGCGTGCATCCGCAAAACCTTTGCGCTTCAGCATACGCAGGAAGTCATGGTTCAGGCCGGTGATGCCCACTTCAGCCACCTGCTCTTCCAGACGCACCAGCTCTTCAATCTGCACCAGGAACCAGCGGTCGATGTTGGTCAGATTGAACACGCCATCTACGGACAGGCCCGCGCGGAATGCGTCAGCCACATACCAGATACGCTCTGCGCCAGCGTCTTTCAGCTCGCGGCGGATTTTGGTCAGCGCTTCCGGGTCATCCAGGCTGACTTTCGGGTCAAAGCCGGTAGCGCCCACTTCCAGGCCACGCAGCGCTTTCTGCAGTGATTCCTGCTGAGTACGACCGATAGCCATGACTTCACCCACGGATTTCATCTGGGTGGTCAGACGGTCATTTGCGCCAGCAAATTTCTCGAAGTTAAAGCGAGGAATTTTCGTCACAACATAGTCGATGGACGGTTCGAAGGATGCCGGAGTACGGCCACCTGTGATGTCGTTCATCAGCTCATCAAGGGTGTAACCGACTGCCAGCTTCGCGGCAACTTTAGCAATCGGGAAGCCCGTAGCTTTAGACGCCAGCGCTGAAGAACGGGACACACGCGGGTTCATCTCGATAATAATCAGGCGGCCCGTTTTTGGGTTCACGGAGAACTGAACGTTTGAGCCGCCGGTTTCCACGCCGATTTCACGCAGTACCGCCATCGAGGCGTTACGCATGATTTGGTATTCTTTATCGGTCAGCGTTTGCGCTGGTGCCACGGTGATGGAGTCCCCGGTATGAATCCCCATCGGGTCGAAGTTTTCGATAGAGCAGACGATGATGCAGTTGTCGTTCTTATCACGCACCACTTCCATCTCGTACTCTTTCCAGCCAATCAGCGACTCATCAATCAGCAGCTCTTTGGTTGGGGAAAGATCCAGGCCGCGCTCGCAAATCTCTTCAAACTCTTCGCGGTTATAGGCGATGCCGCCGCCGGTGCCGCCCATGGTAAAGGATGGACGAATGATGCACGGATAACCCACGTCTGCCGCAACCGCCAGCGCTTCTTCCATATTGTGCGCGATACCGGAACGAGCGGTGTCGAGACCGATTTTTTTCATCGCAATGTCGAAGCGACGACGGTCTTCAGCCTTGTCGATAGCATCGGCGGTAGCGCCGATCATGGTGACGCCGAACTCTTCCAGTACGCCCTGACGCTCAAGCTCCAGCGCGCAGTTCAGCGCGGTCTGGCCGCCCATGGTTGGCAGCACCGCATCCGGACGCTCTTTTTCGATGATTTTGCGTACCACTTCCCAGTGAATTGGCTCGATGTAGGTTGCATCCGCCATTTCCGGGTCGGTCATGATGGTGGCCGGGTTGGAGTTCACCAGAATAACGCGGTAACCCTCTTCACGCAGCGCTTTACAAGCCTGCGCGCCAGAGTAGTCAAACTCACAGGCCTGGCCGATAACAATCGGGCCCGCACCGAGGATCAGGATGCTTTTTATATCTGTACGTTTTGGCATGGTCTTCTCGGCTCCTGATTATTTAGCGGTAGAACGGTATTGCTTAATCAAATCGATAAAGTGGTCAAACAGCGGTGCAGCGTCGTGCGGCCCCGGGCTCGCCTCAGGGTGCCCCTGGAAGCTGAACGCGGCTTTATCGGTACGATGAATCCCCTGCAGGGTGCCATCGAACAGTGATTTGTGGGTTACGCGCAGGTTAGCAGGCAGCGTGGCCTCATCAACCGCGAAACCGTGGTTCTGCGCGGTGATCATCACGCAGTCTTTATCCAGGTCTTTTACCGGGTGGTTGCCGCCGTGGTGACCAAACTTCATTTTTACGGTGTTGGCACCGCTGGCCAGCGCCAACAGCTGGTGGCCAAGGCAGATGCCAAAGACAGGAATGTCTGTCTCCAGGAAGGATTTGATTGCGCTGATGGCGTAGTCACAAGGTGCCGGGTCGCCAGGGCCGTTAGAAAGGAAGATGCCATCCGGGTTCATCTTCAGCACCTCTTCCGCTGGCGTTTGAGCAGGCACCACCGTCAGGCGGCAGCCTCTGTCCACCAACATACGCAGAATGTTGCGTTTCGCGCCGTAGTCATAAGCCACTACGTGGAAAGGTAACTCTTCGGTTTTTGCCGCTTCTGGCAGGTCGCCTTCCAGCGTCCAGCTCCCCTGCTGCCAGGTGTAAGCTTCTTTCGTGGTGACTTCTTTAGCGAGATCCATGCCGTTCAGGCCAGGGAATGCTTTCGCTTTTTCCAGCGCCAGGGCCGCGTCTACGTTATCGCCCGCGATGATGCAGCCGTTCTGGGCACCTTTTTCACGCAGCAGGCGGGTCAGCTTACGGGTATCAATATCGGCAATCGCCACGATGTTATGGCGCTTAAGGTAAGAAGAAAGGTCTTCCTGACTTCTGAAGTTGCTGGCAATCAGCGGCAGGTCACGAATGACGAGGCCTTGCGCATGAACCTGGGAGGATTCTTCGTCGGCTTCATTGGTGCCGACATTACCGATATGAGGATAAGTAAGAGTGACGATCTGGCGGGAGTAGGAAGGATCAGTGAGGATTTCTTGATAACCGGTCAATGAGGTATTGAAAACGACTTCACCCACTGCCGTACCCGATGCCCCAATGGCCCGACCGTGGAATTGGGTTCCGTCTTCCAGAACCAACAGCGCTGACTTAATCAAAACGTCCTCCAGGGAATAAACATTCAATTTATTCGCATATTAATTCAAAACTAACGCCTGAATCAAATGCAAAAAGCGTCTGCCCTACGGATTTTTGGCAAACGGCGGCATTCTAGAGACAAGCCGGGTAAAAGTCTACCTCAAGACGAAGTTTTTATGTCTCTTTTGCCGCTCAGAGTAAAAATATCTGATTTGAAGGTCAAAATAGCCAACTAACCTGGGGAAAGTAATCGGTTGCTGACCATGAATACTGGGAAAGTGGAGAGAGAGCAGTGAAAAAGTGGACCAAGTGGTCAAAATTAACATTACAACAACACAAAAACATAGGGTAGCAACCAATTTAATGGATTACATAGATAAATTAATATCAAACATTTAAAAAAACAAAAGGGTGAAATTAATCACCCTAAAATCAATCAATTGAAAACAACAAACCACATTTATAAGGATGCGTTTAACTACAAATTATTGAGATCTAGCACATCTCGCATATCAAAAATACCGTTCTTCTTACCTTTAAGCCATGAAGCTGAACGAACTGCCCCATTAGCAAACGTCATACGGCTGGAAGCCTTGTGGGTAATCTCAACCCGCTCGCCAATATCTGCAAACATCGCGGTATGCTCCCCGACGATATCGCCCGCACGCACGGTGGCAAAACCGATAGTGCCAGGCACACGTTCACCGGTATGGCCTTCGCGGGAATAAACTGCACAATCTTTAAGATCTTTGTCCATCGCCTGAGCAATCGCTTCACCCATCGCCAACGCGGTGCCTGACGGGGCATCCACCTTGTAGCGGTGGTGCGCTTCGATGATTTCGATATCGGTGTAATCGCCCATGACTTTTGCCGCTTTCTCCAGCAGCTTCAGCATGACATTCACGCCCACGCTAAAGTTTGCCGCGAAAACAATCGGGATCTCACGCGCCGCATCGTTAATGGCCTGCTTGCCGGCCTCATCAAAACCCGTCGTGCCGATGACCATGCCTTTGCCATGCTTGAGGCAAAATGCCAGGTGAGCCAGCGTTCCCTCAGGGCGAGTAAAATCAATAAAAACGTCGAAATCGTTAGCGACCGCATCAAGGTTATCGCTTACCAGTACCCCTGTTTTTGCCACGCCGGCCAGCTCACCCGCATCGCTACCGACCAGGGAAGAACCCGGACGCTCAAGCGCCGCCCCAAGCTGAACGCCATCCAGCTGTAAAGCCGCCTGAATTAACTGGCGCCCCATACGGCCGCCCGCGCCCGCGATGGCTACGCGAATCTGTGCATCATGCATATCATTACTCTTTGGTTAAATAATTCGTAAAAACGTTATCAGGTTAACCAGCCCTCTAGCAGGCCGCCAGCCGAAAACACCCATAATTAGAATTTACTGTCATGGCCCGGCAGTTATCAATAACGCAGATAATTCCCCTGCTTTTAATGGGATAATTATTCACGGTGCCAACGCCAGAACTTCAGCAACCCACGCCTGAAAACCTGGGATATCAATATCCAGCGCAACCTGTGCATTGGCCGGACGTTCGAGACGATGTTCGAGATCCACCACTGTCGTTCCGCTGGTATAAGTACCGTGCGTTTCTACCGCAACAAAGCAGGGGAATGTCTGGAACAGCTCGGGCTTCACCAGCCACGCAATGGCGGTCAAATCATGCATTCGCAGCCCGGTATCCATGCTGCCGCTGCGGTAATGACTGAATAGCGCATGCAGCATCTTCCCGGTGCGATTTAAGGCTGGCAGCTGAGCCAGAAATTCAGGCGCAAGCATTGCACGATTTGTCACATCCAGCCCACACATGACGATATCCAGCCCGCTGTCAAAGACGCGTGCTGCCGCCTCGGGATCAATGGCCATATTAAATTCAGCCGTCGGCGTAAAGTTGCCCCGCCCCGCAGAGCCCCCCATCATGACCACGCGTTTAATACGCGTCTTACATTCAGGGTACTGCGTCAGCAGCATGGCAACGTTAGTCAGTGGACCAATGGTAACCAGAGTCACCGGCTCATCGCTGCTTTTCAGACAATCGTACATGGCCTGGAATGCGGGAATTGGCAGTTCACGACGAGATGTTTCGGTGAAGACATACCCTTCCATCCCCGACTCGCCGTGCACGTAAGCTGCATCCCGCAGCGGGCGCAGCAGCGGGACAGAAGCCCCTTTCGCCACGGGCGTCTCTTTCTGCCAAAACTCCAGCAGTTGAAGGGCATTACGCGTGGTTTTGTCCACCGAGACATTTCCAGCCACGGTGGTGATGAGTTTCAAATCTAGCTGGGGTGCAAATAAAGCCGCCGCAAGGGCAACCGCATCGTCGATACCGGGGTCAGTATCAAGAATAATCGGGGTTCTGGTCATGCTGTTCTCCATAAAAAATGCCAGCGGGCATACACCAGCTGGCATCTTCTCATAAACGGAAACCTGCGACGTTAATCCACTTCACGGATGTCCACGCGCAGTTCACGCGGCACTTCAAAGACGATATTCTCTTCGCGCCCTGTCAGCTCCTTAGCTTCGCTCCCGCCAAGTTCGCGCAGGCGAGCAATGACGTTTTGCACCAATACATCAGGCGCAGAGGCCCCGGCGGTAACACCGACGCAATTCACGTCTTTTAGCCAGGACTCCTGAATATCAGAAGCATCATCAATAAGCCAGGCGGCTTTCCCCATCCGCTGCGCCAGTTCGGCAAGACGGTTGGAGTTCGAGGAGTTTTTGGAGCCTACTACCAGCACAACATCAGCTTCCGTGGCCAGCGCCCGAACCGCTTCCTGACGGTTGGTCGTGGCATAACAAATGTCGTCTTTACGCGGGCCGATAATTTTCGGGAAGCGCTGACGCAGGGCGTCAATCACATCCGAGGTATCGTCGACGGAAAGCGTAGTTTGGGTCATAAACGACAGATTGCTTTCGTCTTTGACTTCAAGCGTCCAGACATCGTCCGGTGACTCCACCAGGTACATGCCCCCTTTCGGGTTGCTGTACTGGCCCATGGTGCCTTCCACTTCCGGGTGGCCAGCATGGCCAATCAGAATAGACTCTTCACCACGGCGGCTGGCACGAGCCACTTCCATATGCACTTTAGTCACTAACGGACAGGTGGCATCGAAAACTGTCAGCTCACGGCTCTTCGCTTCGTTACGCACCGCCTGAGAAACACCGTGCGCGGAGAAAATCAGGATAGCGCCGTCCGGCACTTCGCTAATTTGCTCGATAAAAATCGCTCCGCGCTCGCGCAGGCTGTCCACCACATAGCGGTTATGCACCACTTCATGACGAACGTAGATAGGCGCGCCGTATATCTGCAGCGCGTTTTCCACAATGCTGATAGCGCGGTCGACCCCAGCGCAAAAGCCTCTGGGATTAGCCAACAGGATCTGCATTCAACGCCTCCAGGACCGGATCAACTTCCAGCACTTCAATATCAAAATGGATAGTCTGCCCGGCCAGCGGATGGTTAAAGTCTACGGTGATAGAATCACCGTTAACTTCACGCACCACGCCCGGCATTTCGCTGCCATCCATTGCGGTAAAGAGCATGATAGCGCCCGGCTCCGGTTCGCCCGCTTCGACAAACTCACGGCGCGAGAAGTACTGGATCATATCCGGGCTTGGAATGCCAAAAGCTGCTTCTGGCGCCAGCGAGAACGCTTTTTTGTCGCCAGCTTTCAGGCCAACCAGTTGGTCTTCCAGGCCCGGCGACAATGTTTCATCCCCAAGGCGAAATAGCGCAGGCTTACCGTTAGCGCGGGTTGACTCCGCGGTGGAGCCATCCTCAAGCTTAAGCGTAAAGTGCACCAGCACCGCGCTGTTGGTTTGTACGGACTCAGCCATGGATTACCCTTTTTGCTTCGCGGGCTTGTCGGAGGAAACAAAGAATCCCTCCAGCACAATCAGCGCCGCACCGATACAAATTGCGGTATCGGCCAGATTGAAGGTGGCAAAATGCCAGTCGCCAACGTAGAAATCGATCATGTCGACGACAAAACCGTGCCACAGGCGATCGAACAGATTCCCGAGCGCACCGCCAATGATTAACGCATAGGCGATGTTATTCAGTTTCTGGCTGGCTTTAGCGCGATACATCATCCACACCAACGCTACACAGATACCGATAGCGATACCCGCGAAGAACCAGCGCTGCCAGCCGCCTTTGTCGGCCAGGAAGCTAAACGCTGCGCCATAGTTACGCGCATAGTGCAAATTCAGGGACGGGAACAGGGATACCGTATCCCCCAGCATGAAATGCTGGAGGATCAGATATTTACTGCCCAGGTCCACAATCAGCACTACCACCACCAGCCACAGCCAGCGCAATCCGGTAGAGAAAATGGGTTTCATCAAGCAAACTTACGTTGTTCGCCGTCACCGGCTACGTTGCTGACACAGCGGCCGCAGATTTCTGCGTGTTCCGCTACCTGACCGATATCGGTGGTGTAATGCCAGCAGCGCGGGCACTTCTCACCGTCGGCTTTACGCAGAGCTACTTTCAGCCCTTTGAGGATTTCGCTCTGCTGAGCGTCTTCACTCGCCTGCGCATAATCGGCAACCGCAGCCCCGGAGGTCAACAGGACAAATCGTAATTCGTCGCTCAGGCTGTTCAGCCTGGCCGCCAGCTCTGCGTCAGCGTACAGCGTCACTGCCGCTTCCAGAGAACCACCGATGCGCTTATCAGCACGAGCCTGCTCGATAACCTTGTTCACTTCACCACGAACGGTCAGCAGCGTGTCCCAGAACTCACCGTTCATCGCTTCGCTTTCCGCCAGGCCAAACAGACCTTCGTACCATTCACCGGTGAACACATACTTCTCGCGAGAACCTGGCAGGTAGCCCCAGATTTCATCGGCGGTGAAGGACATGATCGGCGCCATCCAGCGGACCAGCGCTTCAGCAATGTGGTACAGCGCGGTCTGGCAGCTGCGACGCGCCACGCTGTCCGCTTTCGCGGTGTACTGGCGGTCTTTGATGATGTCGAGGTAGAACGAGCCCATCTCCACGGAGCAGAAGCGCATCAGGCGCTGCACAACTTCGTGGAAATCGTAGTTTTCGTAAGAGGCGATGATATCCGCCTGAGCTTCTTGCGCACAGCCAACGGCCCAGCGATCCAGCACCACCATTTCTTCCGGTTTCACCATATCGGTTTCAGGATTGAAGCCGTTCAGGTTGGCCAGCAGGAAGCGGGCGGTGTTACGGATACGGCGGTAAGCGTCAGCGGAGCGTTTCAGGATCTCGTCGGAAACGGCCATTTCGCCAGTGTAATCGGTAGATGCCACCCACAGACGCAGAATGTCCGCGCCGAGTTTGTTCATCACGTCCTGTGGGCTAACGGTGTTGCCGATAGATTTGGACATCTTGCGGCCCTGACCATCCACGGTAAAGCCGTGGGTCAGTACCTGACGGTAAGGCGCTTTGCCTTTCATCGCCGTGGAAATCATCAGGGAGGACATGAACCAGCCGCGATGCTGATCCGAGCCTTCCAGGTACATATCCGCCGCGTGGCCGTGGAATTCTGGACGCACGTCAACAACGGAAGAGTGAGTAGATCCTGAATCGAACCAAACGTCCAGGGTATCCGGCACTTTAACGTAGTTGTCTGCGTCATCCCCCATGATGTCGCGCGGATCGAGATCCCACCACGCCTGGATGCCATCTTGCTCAACGCGCTTAGCGACTTCTTCCATCAGCTCGAGCGAACGTGGGTGCAGTTCTTCGGTATCTTTGTGCACGAACAGTGACATCGGCACGCCCCAGGTACGCTGACGCGAGATACACCAGTCAGGGCGATTTGCCACCATGGATTCGATACGCGCCTGGCCCCAGTCAGGGATCCACTGCACGCCTTTGATCTCTTTCAGGGACTGCGCGCGCAGGCCTTTCTGATCCATGCTGATAAACCACTGTGGCGTTGCACGGAAGATGATCGGCGTTTTGTGGCGCCAGCAGTGTGGGTAGCTGTGCAGCAGTTTTTCAACGTGCAGCAGAGCGCCTTTGTCACGCAGGATGTTAACGATCAGGTCATTCGCTTTGAACACCTGAACACCGTCCAGACCTTCATAGGTCCCTGGCAGATAGCTCCCGTCCGGGCCAACCGGGTTCGCGATTTCCAGGCCGTATTTCTGGCTGATGGTGTAGTCGTCCGGGCCGTGACCACCGGCGGTGTGAACCGCACCTGTACCCGCGTCCAGGGTAACGTGATCGCCCAGAATAGCCGGGACGTCAAAGCCCATGAACGGGTGCTTAAAGCGCAGCAGCTCAAGCTCAGCGCCTTTCACGGTACCGAGAACCTGGTAATCAGTTACGCCAGCACGCTTCAGCACGCTTTCCAGCAGGTCTTTCGCCACGATCAGCGCCTGGCCTTCAATCTGCACCAGCACGTAATCGAACTCGGCGCCCAGAGAGATAGCGCGGTTAGCTGGCAGCGTCCACGGCGTTGTGGTCCAGATAAGCAGAGAGACCGGGCCATTAACGGCAGAAGCACCAAACTTAGCTTTCACCGCATCGGCATCAACGGCATTGAACGTTACGTCAATGGACGGGGATGTTTTGTCGTAATACTCAACTTCGGCCTCCGCCAGCGCAGAACGGCAGTCCACGCACCAGTGAACAGGCTTAGCACCTTTGTGCAGGTGGCCATTGCCGATGATTTTGCCCAGCGCACGAATGATGTTGGCTTCAGTATTGAAGTCCATGGTCAGATAAGGACGCGACCAGTCGCCCAGCACGCCCAGACGGATGAAGTCTTCGCGCTGACCGTTAACCTGATTAGCGGCGTATTCGCGGCATTTTGCACGGAATTCTGCTGCGGTGAATTTCTCGCCCGGCTTGCCAAATTCCTGCTCAACCTTAAGCTCGATTGGCAGACCGTGACAGTCCCAGCCCGGCACGTACGGCGAGTCGAAGCCGGAAAGCCCTTTAGATTTGATAATAATATCTTTCAGAATCTTGTTAACTGAGTGACCAATGTGAATGCTACCGTTCGCATAAGGAGGGCCATCATGCAAAATAAAGGTTTTTTTGCCTTTTTTCGCATTACGGATGATGCCGTACAGATCGTCATCATTCCAGCGCGCCAGCATACCCGGTTCGCGCTTGGCTAAGTCGCCGCGCATCGGGAACCCTGTTTCAGGCAAATTTAGGGTAGATTTAAAGTCACTCATTAGATTCTCGGTTCCGTATTTCGGTTAGCCTTTCAGGCATTTGACTCAAAAAATTCTCGGGCTGACACCACATCTCTGGCGATTTGCGCCTTCAGCTCATCGAGTGAAGCAAATCGCTGCTCATTACGTATCTTTTTACGCAGCACTACTTCTATATGGCGACCATAAAGGTCCATTACAACGTCCAGTAAATGGACTTCAAGCTGCTGGCGTATTCCCGCCACCGTAGGGCGAGTACCGATGTTTGCCACGCCGGCAATCGGCTTTTCACCAAGGCCTGAGACTTCCACCGCATAAACCCCTTTTACCGGGGAAACGTGGCGACGCAGCGGCAGGTTTGCCGTCGGGAAGCCAATAGTACGGCCCAGTTCATCCCCATGCACAACGCGGCCGGAGATCATAAACGGATGCCCTAACAGGTTTTCTGCCTGCTGCAGGTCATCATCGGCCAGCGCCTGGCGCACCGCGGTACTGCTGATACGCACCCCATCGTCACAAAACGTTTGGGTGCTGGTGATATCAAACCCGTATTCGCGGCCAGCCTTCTGTAATAACAAGAAATCCCCCTGGCGACCAGCGCCAAAGCGGAAATCATCCCCCACCGCGAGGAATTGCACCCCAAGCCGGTCAACCAGAAGGTCGCTCACAAAGTTTTGTGCGCTCAGCGCGGCGAAGCGGCGATCAAAGCGCACGCACAGCACGTAGCCCACGCCACACTCGGCCAGGTAGCGCAGCTTTTCTCGCAGGCGAGTCAACCGGGCAGGGGCTTTTTCCGGTGCAAACAATTCGAGCGGTTGAGGCTCAAAAATCATGACCATTACCGGAAGGTTGCGCGCACGCCCCTCTTCGCACAGACCCTTTAATAGCGCCTGGTGGCCACGATGCACGCCGTCGAAATTACCAATGGTGAGTACACACCCGTGGTGCTCCCGGCGCAGATTATGTATACCGCGTATCAGCTTCATGGCTGGCTCAAAACAGTGGAAATTGGCGGATTATACCAACTACCGCGATTAAGGTTAACCGGCGATTAGCGCCTTTAGCGTAAAGCTTGAATGAATTCATTGTACTGGGAAGGGCTTTGCGCAGACTTCGCATTTGTCTTGACGAATTTTGATGCGAAAGACTGTATTCCGAAGCCTGATGCTGGTAGAATCCGCGCCATCACACGTAAGAGGTGTCGGAAATTTAACGACGCTTATTTGCACAAATCCATTGACAAAAGAAGGCTAACGGGGCATATTCCTCGGCCTTTGAATTGTCCACATAGATCATATTTGGGAGTTGGACCTTGGCTAATATCAAATCAGCTAAGAAACGTGCCGTACAGTCTGAAAAGGCTCGTAAGCACAACGCAAGCCGTCGCTCTATGATGCGTACTTTCATCAAGAAAGTATACGCAGCGATTGAAACTGGCGATAAAGCTGCTGCACAGAAAGCATTTAACGAAATGCAACCAATCGTGGACCGTCAGGCTGCTAAAGGTCTGATCCACAAAAACAAAGCTGCGCGTCATAAAGCAAACCTGACTGCGCAAATCAACAAACTGGCTTAATCGCCTTTTTGCTGTGAGCTTTGATAAAAAAACCGGCTAACGCCGGTTTTTTTATGCCTGTCATTCAGTCAACTTTAAACAGCGCGGAGTAATCCTTGCTGCAGATGCGCTGCACCGCAGGATGCTGAATCATGCGTTCGGCAAAAATGGCATGGTACTCCTCCAGCACGTTATCCATTCTACCTATCTCGACGATATCGTCATCGCTATAGATATCCTGCGCATACAGCGTCGGTGCCACAAAGATAGCGTTATGTGCGGCGCCAAACGCCTTCATCAGCGCGGCATCATCAAACTCGCCCAGAATCTCAATCTTCAGTCCCTGGATGTTAATCCAGTTAAGCAGTTTGCGGCCCAGCATTGAGCGACGCCCGGGAATAAGCAGACGTCTGGTTTCCAGACAGGCGGGGAAAGGCAGTTCAGGCTTCGGTCCCTGGCACCAGAAACTGATACCGCATTCACCGAGCTTCACCGAGAACAGCCCTTCCTGCTGAGTAGAATCAATCGGGCAGTCCGAGATGATCATATCCAGCTTATGCTGGCTAAGCTGCTCCAGCAGCATTTCATGGGTTGATTCAAAACAGCGCAGGTGGATCTGCTCATCCTCGACCACGGCCGCATCCAGCACGCCGCTAACCAGACGCTTGGATAACGCATCCGCCACGCCAACATCAAATAAAATGTTAGCTTCTTTACGGTAGTTAACGATATCCAGCATTTCCTGGCTCAGGGTAAACATTCTGTCGGCGTAGCGGAACACCAGTTGCCCCAGCTCCGAAGGGACAAGTCCCCTGCCCTGACGGCGGAATAGTTTGCCCTGCAGGCGCTCTTCAAGCGCTTTGATTTGCCCGGTGATCGTTTGTGGGGTCAGGAACAATGCCTCAGCCGCACCGACAACCGACCCTTCTTTGCAAACGTGCCAGAAATAATAAAGATGATTGTAATTGATATGGGACATACCCTTCACTCCCTGAGAATTAATCCATTATCGGGTCATCTGGCGATGACCCGGCAGCCAGTAACGTCATGAAGTCGCCTTAGGCAATCGTACTTTTAGCATCATGAAGCCGACGACAGCAGAGAGTAACGACCCCAGCAAAATGCCCAGTTTCGCCCAGGTAATCAGCTCCGCGTCAACGTCGCCAAAGGCCAGTGAAGCGATGAAGATGGACATCGTAAACCCTATGCCACACAGCACGCCTACCGCCATAATATCCCTGAAGCTTGTTCCCTCTGGCAGTGAGGCAAGCTTAAACTTCAGCGCCAGCCAGCAAAACAGGCTGATACCCAGCGGCTTACCGATGAACAACCCGGCCATAATACCCAGCGGCAGAAGCGACGTTAGCCCCTGCATGGTCACTCCGCTGAGGGAAACCCCTGCATTAGCAAAAGCAAACAGCGGCAGGATCAGGAAGGCGACCCACGGATGCAGCACATGCTCCAGGTCCTGAGCTGGCGAGCGTCCCTTTTCTTCTTTCAGTGGAATGAAGAAGCCAATAATCACGCCTGCAAGCGTGGCATGCACGCCTGATTTCAGTACCGCAGTCCACAATATTACGCCCACCAGAATGTAGACTCCGGTACGACGCACGTTAAACAGGTTCAGCAATGCCAGTGCCACAATGGCCACGGCAGCGAGACCTAGCGACATCACCGAAAGATCGCTGGTATAAAACAGCGCGATAATCACAATTGCGCCAAGATCATCAATAATTGCCAGCGCCATCAGGAAAACCTTCAGCGCCAGCGGGACACGGTTGCCTAGAAGCGCAAGGATCCCTAAAGCAAAGGCAATGTCGGTTGCCGCAGGTATCGCCCAGCCTTCACGGGTTACAGGATCAGCATAGTTAAAAACCAGATAAAGCAGAGCCGGTACCACCATCCCACCCAGGGCGGCAATGACCGGGAATGAAGCCTGACGGCGATCGGCCAGTGACCCGATAACCATTTCCCTCTTTACCTCAAGGCCAATCATCAGGAAGAAAATCGCCATCAAGGCATCATTCACCCACAGCAGCAGATTTTTACTGATATCCAGCGGCCCAATTCTCACTTCAACAGGTGTGGCAAGAAAAGCCTCATAGCCAGCGCTGGTCGATCCCATATTTGCCAGTAGCATTGCCAGTGCCGCAGCAACAATCAAAAAAATACCGCCAGCGGCATCATTCTGAAAGAAACGTTGCAGATTTTTAGTCATTATTTCACCCAACTCTCTAAGTAGCGTATTCATCCTGAACACTAATAGGGTAGCCAGAATAGCGACAATGACACATCGTTAAAAACAGCTTATATGGCAAAAAAAGATCGGAAAAACCGACCCATATCAAAAAGCATAAAAAAACCTGAACCGAATGAAGCAGTTCAGGTTTTTTGAAGCATACCAACAGGAAGAAATTACCGAGTTAAATCATCAAAGAATTTCTTCACCCCGTCGAAGAAGCTCTTCGAACGCGGGCTGTTATTCGCCCCGGTAGGGCCGCCGAAGCTCTCTTCTAAATCACGCAGCAGCTTTTTCTGTTTTTCGTTCAGACTAACTGGCGTCTCTACAACGACACGGCACAGCAGATCGCCCTGCGCACCGCCGCGTACGGACTTCACGCCTTTACCGCGCATTCTGAACAGCTTGCCGGTTTGCGTCTCACCCGGAACCTTCAGGTTAACTCGACCGTCCAGGGTTGGAACTTCAATTTCCCCACCCAGCGCAGCCATCGCAAAGTTGATCGGCACTTCGCAGTAGAGGTTATTACCTTCACGTTCGAAGATTGGGTGCTGTTTCACCTGAACCTGAACGTACAGATCGCCTGATGGCGCGCCGTGTTCGCCCGCTTCGCCTTCGCCAGACAGACGAATACGGTCCCCGGTATCCACGCCTGCCGGAATTTTCACCGACAGCGTTTTGGTTTTCTCTACGCGGCCGTGACCGTGGCAGCTGTTGCACGGATCTTTAATGATAGTGCCGCGGCCCTGACAGTGCGGGCAGCTTTGCTGCACGGTAAAGAAGCCCTGGCGCATCTGCACCTGGCCCTGGCCGTGACAGGTTGGACAGGTCTGCGGGGAAGATCCTTTCTTCGCGCCGCTGCCGTGGCAAACTTCGCACTCTTCGAGCGTCGGGATACGGATCTCTTTGGTGACGCCACGAACCGCTTCCTCAAGCGTTAAGTCCATGTTGTAGCGCAGGTCTGCACCGCGGGACGCACGCTGGCGGCGTCCGCCACCAAAAATGTCGCCGAATACGTCGCCAAAGATATCGCTGAAGTCGGCACCGCCGCCACCAAAGCCGCCGCCGCCGCCCATACCACCTTGTTCAAACGCAGCGTGACCGTACTGATCGTAGGCCGCACGTTTTTGGTCATCGGTCAGGATTTCGTAGGCTTCTTTGATCTCTTTGAACTTCGCCTCGGCCTCTTTATCGCCCTGGTTACGGTCCGGATGGAACTTCATCGCCAGGCGCTTGTAAGCCTTTTTGATTTCACGCTCTTCCGCTGACTTCGGAACGCCTAAAACCTCGTAATAGTCTCTCTTCGCCATCTCTTTTTTCTGCCCTTAACATACGAGCACGGGCGTGGAGTAAACTCCGCGCCCGTGCCGGTTAATTACCCTGCATCAGGGCGATTATTTTTTATCTTTAACTTCTTCGAACTCGGCATCAACAACATCGTCGTCTTTGCCGGCGTTGGCGTGGCCTGCATCTGCGGCATTGCCAGCCTGCTGCTCAGCGTGCTGCTGCTGAGCCAGTTCCATCAGCTTCTGGGATACTTCAGCCAGAGCCTGGATTTTAGCTTCAATGTCCGCTTTGTCTTCGCCCTTCAGGGACGCTTCCAGCGCGGTCAGCGCAGACTCGATAGCGGTTTTGTCGTCAGCCGGCAGTTTGTCGCCTGCTTCTTCAACCTGCTTACGGGTGCTGTGCAGCAGATGGTCACCCTGGTTACGGGTCTGAACCAGCTCTTCGAACTTACGGTCAGCTTCGGCGTTAGCTTCTGCATCACGAACCATTTTCTGGATTTCGTCTTCGTTCAGGCCAGAAGATGCTTTGATGGTGATCTTCTGCTCTTTGCCGCTGTTTTTGTCTTTCGCGGAGACGTGCAGAATACCGTCAGCATCGATGTCGAAGGTGACTTCGATCTGTGGCATACCGCGCGGTGCCGGGCTGATCCCATCCAGGTTGAACTGACCCAGTGATTTGTTATCGGATGCGCGTTTACGCTCACCCTGAATCACGTGGATGGTTACCGCAGACTGGTTGTCTTCCGCAGTAGAGAACACCTGGCTGTGCTTGGTTGGGATGGTGGTGTTTTTGCTGATGAGCGCAGTCATCACGCCACCCATAGTTTCTATACCCAGAGACAGTGGGGTAACGTCCAGCAACAGCACGTCTTTTACATCACCGGTCAGCACGCCGCCCTGAACCGCTGCACCGATAGCAACAGCTTCGTCCGGGTTAACGTCTTTACGCGGCTCTTTACCGAAGAACTCAGCAACTTTTTTCTGCACCATTGGCATACGAGTCTGACCGCCGACCAGGATAACGTCCTGGATATCGGAAACAGACAGGCCAGCATCCTGCAGGGCAACTTTCAGCGGCTCGATAGAACGGTTGACCAGGTCTTCGACCAGGGATTCCAGTTTCGCACGAGTCACTTTGATGTTCATATGCTTTGGACCGGTCGCGTCTGCAGTGATGTACGGCAGGTTTACGTCGGTCTGCTGTGCAGAAGAAAGCTCGATTTTGGCTTTTTCTGCCGCTTCTTTCAGGCGCTGCATTGCCAGCGGATCGTTACGCAGGTCAATGCCCTGATCTTTCTTAAACTCGTCAACGAGGTAGTTGATCATGCGGCTGTCGAAGTCTTCACCACCCAGGTGGGTATCACCGTTGGTTGCCAGAACTTCGAAGGTTTTCTCGCCGTCAACTTCGTCGATTTCGATAATAGAGATATCGAAAGTACCACCACCGAGGTCGTAAACCGCGATAGTACGGTTGCCGACTTCTTTATCCAGGCCGTAAGCCAGAGCGGCAGCGGTTGGTTCGTTGATGATACGTTTCACTTCCAGACCTGCGATACGGCCAGCGTCTTTGGTTGCCTGACGCTGAGCATCGTTAAAGTATGCAGGTACGGTGATAACAGCTTCGGTTACCGGCTCACCCAGGTAATCTTCAGCGGTTTTCTTCATTTTCTTCAGCACTTCAGCAGAGATCTGCGGCGGTGCCATTTTCTGACCTTTTACGTCAATCCATGCGTCGCCGTTGTCAGCGCCGATGATTTTGTAAGGCATGATGGCTTCATCACGCTGCACTTCTTCGTCCTGGAAGCGACGGCCAATCAGGCGTTTAATCGCAAACAGAGTGTTTTGCGGGTTAGTCACTGCCTGACGTTTAGCCGGCTGACCTACCAGGATTTCGCCGTCCTGCGTGTAAGCAATGATAGAAGGCGTGGTGCGGTCGCCCTCGGCGTTCTCCAGCACACGAGCAGTTGTACCATCCATAATCGCGACACAAGAGTTAGTAGTCCCCAGGTCGATACCAATAATTTTACCCATCTAAACGTCTCCACTAAAAATTCGTCATCATGTGGTTGTGAACCTGTTATGCGGGCAAAAGCGTCTGTTTCAACTGCCCGAAGCGTTTTTTTTCAGGTCCGCCAACTGCGGTTGCATACAAGATGGGGTCGCAACGCTTGCCATCAAGGGGCAGGTGAAAAAAAATTTTCTGCTTTCCCCCCGCTCAGATCATAGACGCCGACGTGCTGCCTGATTATTATGCCGCGCCCGCAACCGGACTCCCGGCTGCGGGGCCTTAATTAACACTACATTTCAGATGAATTTTTCAGAGGAACTATGGGCAACACTAAGTTGGCTAATCCAGCTCCCCTGGGCTTAATGGGCTTCGGCATGACCACCATTTTGCTCAACCTGCATAACGCAGGTATTTTTGGTTTTGACGTTACTATCCTCGCGATGGGGATTTTCTACGGCGGTATCGCGCAAATCTTCGCGGGCCTGCTGGAGTTTAAAAAAGGGAACACTTTCGGTTTAACCGCCTTCACCTCCTACGGCTCTTTCTGGCTGACGCTGGTGGCGATTCTGCTGATGCCTAAAATGGGCCTCAGCGATGCGGCCAACGGCCACTTCCTTGGCGCATACCTGGGTCTGTGGGGTGTCTTCACCCTGTTCATGTTCTTCGGCACCCTGAAGTCCCCACGTATGCTGCAGTTCGTGTTTGCCAGCCTGACCGTGCTGTTTGCCCTGCTGGCGATTGGCCACCTGGCAGATAACGAAGGTATGGTGAAAATCGCGGGCTGGATTGGCCTGGTGTGTGGCGCCAGCGCTATCTACCTGGCGATGGGTGAAGTGCTGAACGAGCAGTTTGGCCGCACCGTGCTGCCGATCGGCGAAAAGCACTAATCTTCCTTTAGCGGAAAACAAAACGCGGAGCCCTGCTCCGCGTTTTTTTATTCAGGAAGGCGTCAGCGCCCTTTCTTCTATCTTGTCCTGATGATGAATATCCTTTCTTAGCCAAATCCCCATCACCAAACCCACAACGGCAAGCGCCAGCACGTACCAGGCCGGAGCCATCGGCGAAACGCCCATTAACATGGTGACCGCAATCGGCGTCAGGCCGCCAAAAATGGCATAGGACAGATTGTAAGAAAACGAAATGCCGGTGAATCGTACCTGCGCCGGGAAGGCTCGCACCATAACAAATGGTACCGCGCCAACCACGCCCACGCTCAGCCCGACCAGGCCATACAGCAAGAAGAGATGTTCTGGATGCGTCCCACTCAGGTGATAAAACATCCAGCTACAGATGGCGAGCAAGATGCTGCCGACGGTAAAGGTTTTCCCTGAGCCATAGCGGTCAGCCGACAGCCCTGCCAGCAGGCAGCCCACGCACAGCATAATCGTGGCGATACTGTTTGCCTGCAACGTTAAGGCAGGCGCGATCCCATGCTGTTTTTGCAGCCAGATCGGCGACATCAATATCACCACCACGATGCAGGCGGAGAGCAGCCAGGTCAGCAGCATAGAAACCACCACCGCTTTTTTATGCCCAACCACGACTGACTTAAGCGGCATCTCCTCGGCCAGCGCTTTACGCTGCTGCATTTCGAGGAAGATCGGCGTTTCACGCAGCCAGCGGCGAAGGTACATCGCCACCAGACCAAAAATCCCGCCAAGGAAGAAAGGAATGCGCCAGCCGCCGTCATGAATCGCCTGCTGGGTCATGGAAGTATTAATAATGGTTGCCACCACGGAGCCCAACAGAATCCCGACGGTCAGCCCCATCGTCAGAATGCCGCAGGCAATACCAATCCGCTTATCCGGCACATGCTCAGAGACAAACACCCAGGCGCCCGGCACTTCGCCGCCGATGGCCGCCCCCTGCAGAATACGCATCAGCAGCAGCAACAGCGGAGCCGCAATGCCTAATGAAGCGTACGTTGGCAACAAACCTATGGCCAGTGTCGGTACCGCCATCAGCAGAATACTGAGGGTAAACATCTTTTTGCGGCCAACCAGATCGCCAAAGTGCGCCATCACAACCCCGCCCAGCGGACGCACAAGATAACCGGCCGCGAAAATAGCGAATGTCTGCACCTGGCGCAGCCACTCCGGGATATCGGCCGGGAAGAAGAGCTCTCCCAGCACCGCCGCAAAGAAGACGAAGATAATGAAGTCGTAGAATTCGAGGGCGCCACCGAGGGCTGCAAGCGTCAGGGTTTTGTAATCCTGCCGGTTAAGAGGTCTGGCGTGCTGTTTTGACATAGGGGACCGCTTGTAAAGAGGAGTGTTAATTATTTTTTCCGTTTAGCTGTAAAGCCAGAGTTACTATAACGATAAAATGTTCACACTCCATACCAATTCGATCTTATGTCACAAAAGCTAATTATTCAGGGTTTTGTCTCGCGCCGAGCGCTTTTAGGGCGGAAAGCTGCTACCACATGGTCATGCGTTTCAACATAAGGCCCATCCAGCAGCTGTATACAATACGGTACACTCGCAAAAATTCCCGGCACCACAACCTTGCCGGTTTCATCTTTCACGCCTTCCAGCGTTTCCTGAATAGATTTTGGCTGCCCCGGAAGGTTGAGGATCAAGGCCTGTTTGCGAATGACGCCCACCTGACGCGAGAGGATCGCTGTCGGGACAAAATGCAGGCTGATCTGACGCATCTGTTCGCCAAAGCCGGGCATTAACCGATCGGCGACGGCGAGCGTAGCGTCCGGCGTTACGTCACGACGCGCCGGCCCGGTTCCGCCGGTGGTCAGCACTAAATGGCAGGCCATCTCATCCACCAGCTCGCAAAGTGCTTGTTCAATGAGGGATTGCTCGTCAGGGATCAGACGGGTTTCTATTTTAAACGGCGTCGTCAACGTCTGCTCAAGCCACTCTTGCAGCGCAGGGATGCCTTTATCCTGATAAACGCCGCTAGAAGCGCGGTCTGAAATGGACACGAGTCCAATGCGTAAGGTATTCATATCAATCCCGGAAATCAGCAAGTCTGAGAGGAATGATACACGGGGAAAGGCGTTGCAGACAGGGAAAGCGGTGAAAAGCGTGGCCGACGGAAGCCGACCACGAGAATGATTACAGCAGGTCGCCGATCATTTTTTCCAGTTTTTCCTGGTCGATAGCAAACTTACGGATACCGTCCGCCAGTTTGTCTACGGCCATTGGATCCTGGTTGTGCTGCCACAGGAACTGGGACTCGGTGATACGCTCAGGACGCGCTTTCACTTCCCCGGTGTAGCTCAGCTTACGCTCAATTGCGCCTTCGCTTTCTGCCAGCTCTTTCAGCAGGGCAGGTGCGATGGTCAGGCGGTCACAGCCAGCCAGCTCGACGATTTCACCGACGTTACGGAAGCTTGCACCCATCACCACGGTTTCGTAACCGTGCTGCTTGTAGTACTGGTAGATTTCGGTCACGGAAACCACGCCTGGATCTTCCTGCGGAGCGTACTCTTTCTTGTCGGTGTTAGCTTTGTACCAGTCAAGGATACGGCCAACGAACGGAGAAATCAGGAACACGCCAGCTTCAGCACAGGCACGAGCCTGAGCGAAGGAGAACAGCAGGGTCAGGTTACAGTTGATGCCTTCTTTTTCCAGCTGCTCTGCAGCGCGGATGCCCTGCCAGGTAGAAGCCAGTTTAATCAGGATGCGATCGTTGCTGATGCCCGCGTCGTTGTAGAGCTTGATCAGGTGTTTGGCTTTCGCGATGCTGGCTTCGGTATCATAGGAAAGGCGAGCATCCACTTCGGTCGAGATACGGCCAGGGATCAGCTTCAGAATTTCCAGGCCGATGTTTACCGCCAGCTTGTCGGAAGCGTCAACCACCTGCTGAGCGCGATCGGTGCTCTGGCTACGAGCCCAGGTAATCGCTTCGTCGATCAGTTTACGGTACTCAGGGATCTGCGCAGCGTTAAGGATCAGAGAAGGGTTGGTAGTAGCATCTTGCGGCTGGTACAGCTTCATCGCCGCGATATCTCCGGTGTCAGCAACCACGGTGGTCAGTTGACGCAAAGAAGTCAATTTATCCGTCATAATGAGTGTTTCTCTTCAGGTGTAGCTTGTTAGGGAGATGTAACCGGTCTGGCTTGATGATATCACGCCGCCCATCAGGTGCAACCGCGACAAGTGCTGTCCGTCCAGTGGACGAGAATATGCTAAACTCGACCGCCATTTTATCTGTAACGTAATGGATTGCATGGCCCGGGCCCGTCAACCTCGCCGCCATCACGCATTAACAAGAGGGACGTTAATGACAGATTTTTTATTTTTTATCAATGAGGTACTTTGGGGCTCGGTCCTACTTTGGCTGCTTATTGGCGCGGGCATCTGGTTCACCTTCCGCAGCGGCTTCGTCCAGTTCCGTTACTTTACCCGGCTGCGCCTTTTCCTGCGCAACAGCGACTCGCCGGATCCTTCCGGAATATCCTCATTCCAGGCACTTTGCACCAGCCTTGCCGCGCGCGTCGGCAGCGGTAACCTTGCGGGCATTGCGCTGGCCATCTCAGCAGGTGGCCCCGGTTCGGTGTTCTGGATGTGGGTTGCCGCCGTGCTCAGCATGGCCACTGCCTTCGCAGAGTGCTCCCTCGCCCAACTCTATAAAACCCGCGACAAAGAAGGAAACTACCGCGGCGGCCCGGCCTGGTATATGGAGCGTGGGCTTGGCATGCGCTGGATGGGGGTGCTGTTTTCCGTCTTTTTGATCGTTGCCTTCGGCATGGTGTTCAACGCCGTACAGGCCAACTCCATCGCGATTGCCACTCACTACGCGTTTGACGTGCCAAAAATCTGGGTAGGCCTATTCCTGGTTACGGTTACCGCGCTGGTCATCTGGCGAGGAATGCGGACCATTGCTCGCCTCTCCCAGTGGCTGGTGCCGCTAATGGCATTACTCTGGGTATGCATGAGCCTGTATGTTGTGGGGCTGCACATTGAACGTTTCCCCGAAGTCATCCGGCTGATTTTCAGCCACGCCTTCGGCTGGCACGAAGCCGTTTCGGGCGCGCTAGGTTATACCGTCAGCCAGGCCATCACCAATGGCTTCCAGCGCGGGATGTTTTCTAACGAAGCTGGCATGGGCTCCACGCCTAACGCAGCCGCAGCGGCGGCCGCATGGCCCCCACACCCGGCCACTCAGGGCGTGGTGCAAATGTTTGGGGTATTAATTGATACGGTGATCATTTGCACCGCGACTGCCGCCATTGTGCTGATGTCCGGCATGATGGATGGCACAGAAACGTCACGCAGCGGCATTATTCTGGTTCAGCAAGCGCTCAGCTCAGCCGTAGGCAGTTGGGGCAGCGGTTTTATCGTGGTTATCGTTTTCCTGTTCGCCTTCACGTCTATCATGGCGAATTACACCTACGCAGAGAACAATTTGCTGTTCCTGAACCAGGACAGCCGCGCGCTGAAATTTTTACTGCGCTTTATGGTGCTCACTATGGTGATGTTCGGTACGCAGGCCGCGCTGCCACTGGTCTGGCAGCTGGCAGACGTGGCGATGGCTATTATGGCGTTAACCAATATCACGGCGATCCTGCTGCTTTCTCCGGTGGTGAAAACAATAGCGGCAGATTATCTGCGCCAGCAAAAGCTGGGCATATCGCCTATTTTCAACCCCAACCGTTTCCCGGAGATTAAGACCCAGCTTGCCCCCGGCGTTTGGGACAGAGACGTGGAAAAAAAACCTTAGCTGATTGCAGCCATAGGCCGCGACAGGCAGGAAATTTGCTAAAGTAACGGCCTAACTATGCAAGGAGTGGACATGCTAATTCTTATCTCACCTGCCAAAACGCTGGATTACCAAAGCGAGCTGCCGACGGACCGCTATACACAGCCGGAACTGTTGGAATATTCACAGCAGTTAATCAGCGTTGCCCGCAAGCTTAGCGCACCGCAAATTGCCTCCCTGATGAGCATCAGCGATAAGCTGGCTTCTCTTAACGAAACCCGTTTCCATGAGTGGCATCCGGCATTTACGCCACAAAACGCGCGCCCGGCTATTTTCGCCTTTAAAGGTGATGTGTATACCGGCCTGCAGGCCGAAGAGTTTAGTGAAGCCGACTTTGATTTCGCCCAACAGCATCTGCGTATGCTTTCCGGGCTGTACGGCGTGCTGCGCCCGCTGGATTTAATGCAGCCTTACCGGCTGGAAATGGGCATTCGCCTGGAAAACCCAAAAGGCAAAGATCTGTATCACTTCTGGGGCGATACGATCACCGAGAAGCTCAATCAGGTGCTGGCCACCCAGGGCGACAATATCGTGGTCAATCTGGCGTCTGATGAATACTTTAAAGCGGTGAAGCCGAAGAAGCTGAACGCGGAGATCGTCAAGCCCGTCTTCCTCGATGAGAAGAACGGCAAGTTTAAAGTCATCAGCTTCTACGCGAAAAAAGCGCGCGGGCTGATGAGCCGCTACATCATTGAGAATCGCCTGACGAAGCCAGAACAACTCAAAGCGTTTAATACCGACGGCTATTTCTTTGATGAAGAAGCGTCACAGAAAAACGAACTGGTGTTTAAGCGCCACGAGCAATAAAAAAACGCCAGCGTTAAGCTGGCGTTTTACTTTGAACTCGCGCCGGTTATCTGTCCCAGCGATTATCATGATGTTCCCGTGGCGGGCCATCAAACCTTGCGTGGCGCTGCCAACGATGTTCACGCCACTCATAGTGTCTTACCCACCAGTCGTGGTCTCGCCAGTAATGGCCGTCCCAGTAGCGCCCGTGGTTATCCTGATCGCCGAAGTGCAGCGTCACGGCAGGCACCAGCGTGATTTCTCCCGCCTGTACCGCCAGCGGCGTCACCACCAGCAGGGACAACGCCAGAAAAATGGATTTCAACATAATTTGCTCCTTACTTCTTAAGCCGGCCCAGTGGGCCCGTTAAGATGAGCTTATGTCGGAAATCACACCCGCGTTATTCTCCGCAATCCTAATCTCTAAGCACCCGCATTTTATGGGAATTTCTCCTTTTTTCCTGCTAAATGCCTGCTTATTTTCTCCCTGATTTACAGGGAAAAACGCCCCAGTCTGACAAGCAAAATGGGGCTTCAGAATTACGCTTTAACCATCATGAACTTACGCAGTTCGGCAAAATCAGCTGGGAGGTTGTGGGACAGCAGCGGCAGATCGGCGCGGGAGGCCAGCTCCTCCGGCAGCGGCAGCGCTTCGCCCAGAATCTCTTCTACGCTCTCTTTAAACTTCGCCGGATGCGCGGTCCCCAGGAACAGCCCAAACTCACCTGGCTGCAGCTGGTCGCGCAGAGCACGGTAAGCAATTGCCGCGTGTGGTTCAGAAACGTAGCCAATCGCCTTCAGCTCGCGCATCGTGTCTTTGGTGGTTGCGTCGGTCACTGCAGCATAGCCAAGGTCGGTCAGACGCCAAATTTTGCGGCGGAAAAGCTCTTCCACTCGCGGCCAGTTGTTCGGCTGGCTAACATCCATGGCGTTGGACAGCGTGGCCACGGTCGCTTTAGGTGCCCACTGGCCTTCAGCCAGGAAACGCGGAACGGTGTCGTTGGCATTAGTCGCCGCAATAAAGCGCTTAATCGGCAGGCCGAGGGATTTTGCCAGCAGGCCAGCCGTCAGATCGCCAAAGTTACCGCTCGGCACGGAGACCACAAGCTGATTACGGGCTTCCTGCGGCAGCTGGGCTACCGCTTCGAAGTAATAGCAGATCTGCGCCAGCAGGCGGCTAATGTTGATGGAGTTTGCCGAGTTTAACCCCAGCGCCACCTTCAATTCTTCATCATCAAATGCCTGTTTCACCAGCGCCTGGCAGGCATCAAAATCGCCGTCAATCGCCACGGTTTCGATATTTCCACCGAGGGTACAGAACAGTTTTTCCTGCAGCGGGCTGATTTTCCCACGCGGATAAAGAATAACGACGCGCACATTCTTAAGGCCGTAGAACGCATGGGCCACCGCCGCACCGGTATCGCCGGATGTTGCGGTCAGAATGGTTACAGGCTTGTCGCCGCTGATGTGGGTCAGCATCTGCGCCATAAAGCGCCCGCCAAAGTCTTTAAACGCCAGCGTCGGGCCGTGGAACAGTTCCAGGCAGCCCACGTCCGGCTCAACCATATTCACCGGTGCAGGAAACGCGAAGGCCGCACGCACGCGCTCTTCCAGAATCTCCTGCGGGATCTCATCGCCGATAAATGCGGACAAAATTTTGCTGCTACGGCTGACAAAATCCATCTCCAGCATGGCGTCGATTTCAGTCAGTTCAAACTCAGGCAGGTCATGCGGGAAAAACAGCCCCTGCTGTTTGCCCAGGCCCTGGGTAACCGCCTGTGCAAAGGAGACCTGCTCGTTGTGATCTTTAAGGTTGTACAGTTTCATGTCTTATCCCAAAACTCGTGCGCCAGCCGTATCCAGACGGCAAATATGTACAAAACCTTCCTGGTTCTGCAAATAATGTTGGCTGAGCCAGTCAGCCACGCGCTGCGCGGTATCGGTGTTATCGCACAGTGCAAATAAGGTCGGGCCAGAACCCGAAATCCCGCTCGCCAGGGCGCCGATATCCGCCACGGCTTTACGGGACTCATCAAACTTCGGCAGCAGTTTGGCGCGGTAAGGTTCAGCAATCACATCCTTCATCAGTTTCGCCGCGAGTGCAGGCTGGCGGGTATGACAGGCATGAATAAAACCGGCCAGATGGCGACCGTGGCTGATGCAGTCCTGACGGCGATACTGGGCGGGTAAAATCGCACGCGCTTCGGCGGTTGAAACCTTAATCCCAGGGTACGCCAGCACCCAAAGCCACTCATCAAAGCCTGGCACCTGCTGGCTGATGATGCCGTTTTCTTCGATCATTAACTGCATGCCGCCGAGGAAACAAGGCGCGACGTTATCGTAATGAATGCTGCCGGAAATACGCCCTTCCAGCTCGCCCATCAGCGCCAGCAAGCGTGTGTCGCTCAAAGGCTTACCGCAAAATTCATTCATCGCCATCAGGCCAGCCACCACTGAACAGGCGCTGGATCCCAGTCCGGAGCCGATGGGCATGTTTTTCTCAAGCGTCATCGCCACGGGAATAGTCTTGCCAATTTCCTGGCAGAAACGCTCCCAGCACTGATAAACAATGTTCTCGCGCGGTTCATCCGGCAGCTTGCTGGCGAACCGCCCAAGGTTGGTCAGGCTGAAGCTGTCTGCCGCTTCAACCGTGACGTAATCACCCAAATGTGAGCCATCAACCGGCGACACCGCCGCACCCAGCACATCAAAACCGACGCTCATATTGGCGCTGGAAGCCGGGGCATATACTTTAACCATCTTAAACTCCTAACTTCCATGACAGGGTGCGAAGCAGATCCGCGAAGACACCGGCGGCGGTAACGTCGTTACCTGCCCCGTAGCCACGCAGTACCAGCGGCAGCGGTTGATAATAGTGGCTGTAGAAGGCCAGGGCATTTTCGCCGTTCTTCACCTTATACAGCGGATCGTTGCCGTCTACGGCGTCGATTTTCACTTTGCAGCTGCCGTCCTCTTCAATAATGCCGACGTAACGTAGCACTTTCCCATCGTCACGCGCCTTCCTCACACGAGCCGTAAACTCATCATCCAACTGAGGAAGGCGTGCCATAAAAGACTCGACGTCTCCGCTTGCATCAAAATTTTCCGGAAGTACGGATTCGATCTCGATATCCGAAAGTTCCAGACTGCTCCCGGTCTCACGTGCCAGGATCAACAGCTTACGCGCCACGTCCATACCGGAAAGATCGTCACGCGGATCCGGTTCGGTATATCCCATTTCACGCGCAGTGCTGGTCGCCAGCGAGAAGCTCATTCCCTCATCCAGCTTCCCGAAGATGTAAGAAAGCGATCCGGAAAGAATGCCCGAGAAACGCTGCAGCTCATCGCCCGCATTCAGCAGGTTTTGCAGGTTTTCGATAACCGGCAAGCCTGCCCCCACGTTGGTGTCGTAGAGGAACTTCCGGCGAGAACTCTCCGCGGCATTACGCAACTGGTGGTAATAATTCATGCTCGAGGTGTTGGCCTTTTTGTTTGGCGTCACTACGTGGAAACCTTCGCTCAGGAAATCAGCGTACTGATCCGCCACGGCCTGGCTGGAAGTACAGTCCACAATCACCGGATTCAGCAGATGATACTCTTTCACCAGGCGGATCAGGCGGCCAAGATTGAACGGCTCTTTGGCCTGCTCCAGCGCCTGCTGCCAGTTTTCGAGATCCAGGCCATGCACGTTAGTCAGCAGGGCTTTAGAATTCGCCACTCCGCAAACGCGCAGGTCGATATGCTTCTCCTTCAACCACGCCTGCTGGCGTTTAACCTGCTCCAGCAGAGCCGCGCCCACGCCGCCAACGCCCACCAGGAACAGCTCAATAACCTGATCGGTGTTAAACAGCATCTGGTGAGTCACACGTACGCCGGTCACGGCATCGTCGTTATTGACCACAACGGAGATAGAGCGCTCGGAAGAACCCTGTGCAATAGCGATAATGTTGATATTCGCGCGGGCCAGGGCAGCAAAGAACTTGGCGGAGATACCACGCAGCGTTTTCATGCCGTCGCCCACGACGGAGATAACCGCCAGGCGTTCGGTGACCGCCAGCGGCTCCAGCAGCTCCTCTTTCAGTTCGAGATAGAATTCGTCTTCCATCGCTTTGCGAGCGCGGCCGCAATCGGCCTGCGGAACGCAGAAGCTGATGCTGTACTCGGAGGAGGACTGGGTGATCAGCACCACGGAGATCCCGGCACGGGACATCGCGGCAAACACGCGTGCAGCCATGCCGACCATGCCTTTCATGCCCGGGCCTGAAACGCTAAACATCGCCATGTTATTCAGGTTAGTGATGCCTTTCACCGGCAGCCCTTCGTCATCGCTCTTGTCGCCAATGAGCGTACCTGGCGCCTGCGGGTTTCCGGTATTTTTAATCAGGCAAGGGATCTGGAACTGGGCAATCGGGGTGATGGTGCGAGGGTGAAGTACTTTGGCGCCGAAGTAGGAAAGCTCCATCGCTTCCTGGTAAGACATCGACTTCAGCAGTCGGGCATCAGGCACCTGGCGTGGGTCGCAGGTATAAACGCCGTCGACGTCAGTCCAGATTTCACAACAGTCGGCTCGCAGACAGGCAGCCAGCACGGCGGCAGAATAGTCGGAACCGTTGCGGCCCAGAACAACCAGCTCGCCTTTGTCGTTCCCGGCGGTAAACCCAGCCATCAGAATCATGTGATCGTCAGGAATGCGGCTGGCGGCAATGCGGCGAGTTGACTCTGCGATATCCACGCTGGAATCCAGGTAATGCCCCACCGCCAGCAGCTTCTCGACCGGGTCGATCACGGTCACCTGGTAGCCACGAGCCTGCAGCACGCCCGACATAATAGCGATAGACAGCTTCTCGCCCCGGCAAATGATCGCCGCATTGATGCTGTCCGGGCACTGGCCCAGCAGGCTGATCCCGTGCAGAACATGTTTAAGCTGAGCAAACTCCTGATTCACTAACCCTTTCAGTTCAGCCAGCGGAAAGCCCGGCTGCGCCTCTGCCAGACCATTCAGCAGTTCAGCAAAAATACGCTCTGCGTCTCTGATATTCGGCACAGCGTCCTGGCCCCCGATGGTTTTCTCAATCATCGCCACAAGGTGGTTAGTAATTTTTGCCGGAGCAGACAACACGGTCGCCACCTGCCCCTGTTTGGCATTACTTTCCAGGATATCGGCAACGCGAAGGAAACGCTCCGCATTTGCCACCGAAGTACCACCGAATTTCAACACTCGCATTGTTGTGACCCCTTGATTTTTTCCCGAAAAAAAAGCCCGCACTGTTTAGGTGCGGGCTTTTTTCATTTTTACCTGTATGCGTCAGCCCGCACCGTTACCTGTGGTAATGGTGGTTGTGATAATTGTGGTAATCAGGCTGAAGCGAAACATGGATGTTGTGTGCTCTAAATTTGTAATAGCTCTATTGGTTAAAGCAATCCCTTTACCAAGTCAATTTTTTTTAGTTCTGTCACAAAAAATCGCCTTGCCCTGTCGAGCTGAAAAAACCACCAAAAATGGGAGTAAAAGCGCGTAAATAGCGCAATAAGTTAGATGAACGTCTCAAAAAGAGTCATTCAAAAACATTTCATTCTGGTAATTTTTTTTCGATGTCATGAAGCAAACGGTGAAGCATTGCCGTGTCTCTCTGCTCCAGTAGCCCCAAACGCTGCTGGACCCAATCGACCATTTTTTGGTCGCCCGCAACCTCAAGACGATGCAAAAGCGCTTCCATTCGCAGACGCAGCGCATTCAACTGCTGCCCGTCACCGGCCACGTTTTCCACAGGCGGTTGCTGCATCAAAGCGGAAAGCTGGTAGCAATAAACCATCACGGCCTGCCCCAGGTTAAGCGACGGATAATCCGCGACCATCGGCACGCCGGTTAGCACATCCGCCAACTCCAGCTCTTCGTTGGTCAGCCCGGAATCTTCACGGCCAAAAACCAGCGCCACGCATCCTACCCACTGGCGTTTCTCTTCGAGTATAGGCAGCAGCTGCTGCGGCGTCGCATAGTAATGAAACTTCGCCCGACTGCGGGCCGTTGTGGCGATGGAAAAATCCACGTCACTCAGAGCATCCGCGAGCGTGTCAAAGTGGCGAATTCCATCAAGAATATCGCCCGCGCCGTGCGCAACCCAGCGCGCGGCGGGCTGGAGATGCGCATCACTGGCTACGATCCTCATCTCCGTAAACCCCATGGTCTTCATCGCCCGGGCAGCGGCCCCGACGTTCTCTGCTCTGGCCGGTGAAACCAGGATAATTGGCAAACGCATTGGAACTCTCTTCTAAAATTCGTTAAAACGTGCGAAGTGATGCACAAATTTGGATAATACGCATCGCAAATTTACTTTGTTGCAACATATATTGTGGCTATAACTTCTGATGGACTTATAACTTAAGCTTATGCTTTTACGTGATTATATACCATGAAAACAGGGGAAACACGGGTTATATCCACTTGTTTATCATGGTTTATTTCCCCACAAGAGAAACACAGCTGCAGGCCAGATTCAGCGTACTTTATTTGACGCTTTACGATCTTGATTATTAAAAAGTTGTGACAAAAGCTAGCATTGAGCTACGATGATTTATTGAAACTGTTAACGTGCTACAATTGAAATTGATATATGTCAACGAAGCGTAGTTTTATCAGGTGTCTAAAGCGCGTCAGCCTGTTATGTTGCTGTTAAAATGGTTAGGATAACAGCCGTTTTTGACACCGTCGGGTCCAAAGGGAATGCACCCACGACCAAGCTAATGATGTTGTTGACGTTGATGGAAAGTGCATCAAGAACGCAATTACGTACTTTAGTCATGTTAAGCCCGGCATGTTAATTTATGGCATGTAACAGGCAGGTCAGGGACTTTTGTACTTCCTGTTTCGATTTAGTTGGCAATTTTAGGTAGCAAACATGCAGACCCCGCACATTCTTATCGTCGAAGACGAATTAGTAACACGCAACACGCTTAAAAGCATTTTTGAAGCGGAAGGCTATGATGTTTTTGAAGCGACCGATGGCGCAGAGATGCATCAAATCCTTGCCGATAATGACATTAACCTCGTCATTATGGACATCAACCTGCCGGGTAAAAACGGCCTGCTGCTGGCGCGTGAATTGCGCGAGCAGGCTAACGTGGCGCTGATGTTCCTGACGGGTCGTGACAACGAAGTAGACAAGATTCTCGGTCTTGAAATCGGTGCGGATGACTACATCACCAAACCTTTCAACCCGCGTGAATTGACTATTCGTGCACGTAACCTGCTGTCCCGCACCATGAATTTAGGGGCCATCAGCGAAGAACGTCGTTCCGTTGAAAGTTACAAATTCAACGGCTGGGAGCTGGACATCAACAGCCGCTCTCTGGTTAGCCCGAACGGTGAACAGTATAAGCTGCCGCGCAGTGAATTCCGTGCGATGCTGCACTTCTGTGAAAACCCGGGCAAAATTCAGTCTCGTGCCGAGCTGCTGAAAAAAATGACCGGTCGCGAGCTGAAGCCGCATGACCGTACCGTCGATGTGACCATTCGCCGCATTCGTAAACATTTCGAATCCACGCCGGATACGCCTGAAATTATCGCCACCATCCACGGCGAAGGCTACCGTTTCTGCGGCGATCTGCAGGAATAAGCGGTGAGAAATAACGAAAAGGGCTGACTTCTGTCAGCCCTTTTTTATGCCTGTCTTTCAGCGGGAAATGCGTTCATTCCAGTCCCGGGTAAAGACCACGTCCCCATTGTGTTGAACCGTCATCTTTCCACTGACGATAAAATGCGTCAGGTCACTGCGCATCTCCAGCACAATATCTGTGTCCGTCCACCAGCCTTCCCGGCCGATTTTCATGTTCTGAGTCAGCAGGTAATGCGCCGAGAGAGGATCGCTGTTTTGCACAGTCAACTGGCGCCTAAGGCTATGATCGACGGTGGTATTGATATCATCAAACCGATACACGCCCTCGCCAAAAACACCGCCCACGCCCTGACTGATGCTCTGCCAGCTGTCTTTCACCACGTCATAGCGCAGTTCGCGATCGACCCGCCCTGGAGAGAGGATTGTCAGCGGCGTATTGGCTGCCGTTTCAGGATGCGGATTCGGGCCAGCAATCGGCTTCACTTCCCGGCAAACCGGCAATTGCAGTTGAGCGCTGGCCAGATCAACACTAAGCGTCGCATTTTCAGCCATCGGCCAGATCATCGGCCAGAAGGTAGTCGCGAGAGAAACCCGTAGCCGGTGCCCGGCAGCAAAGCGCCAGGCGATGCCGTCCAGCTGCACGGTAACATTGACCTTTTCGCCCGGCACCAGCGCCACGTTCTGCTCCTGCCCCTGCAAATGACTCAGATTCACCCAGCCGTGGCTGACGCGGGTTGATGCTCCGTCAGGTGCAATGTCTGACAGGCGGACATACAGCATGGCCGCAGGTTTATCGCTGGAAAGCGTGACGTTAAACTGCGGGAAACCGTAAATCGCCAGGCTTTCGCTCAGCGGGGCGCTGTCGAAACTTTCGGCCAGTCCGTCATCCATTCGCTGATCGCTTGGACTTTCCCCCAGCACACCCGCGCCCATCCACTCTCCGGCGAACAACCCGTGATTCTGCACGCTACGGATGTCCTGCCGGTATTCATCGACTAAAGGCGATGTCACCAGCCGGCCAGGCTGCAGATGCCAGCGCTGAGGGAAGGTTTCAGCGTCGGTATCGTTCTCAATGGCAATCCACTCCCCAAAGGCCTGCGGCCGCTGCGAATCAGGTCGCTGGCTGTCGTTGAGCCAGGCCTGGACGCGCGGGCCATCCAGCACGTCGTTATCGATCTGTTTCAACCAGCGGTCCCACCAGCTCACAGCCTCCTGCAGAAAACCGATGGCCGGCGTAGGCGAGCCATCCTGAGGATAAATATGCGCCCACGGGCCGAGGATCGCCTTGCGCGGGACGTTAAGATTATCCATCAGGCGGAAAACCGCGTTGCTGTAGGAATCCGCCCAGCCGCCCACCGCCATCACCGGGCAGGTAATGGCCTGCCAGTCTTCCCCCACGGAGCCGTGCTTCCAGTAATCATCTTTCAGCGGATGTTCCATCCACAGCGCCGGGAAGAAAGGCATATTTTCAAGGCGATTCAGCCAGGCCTGATACCAGCCCTCCCCGACCAGCTCCGGATCCTGCGGGCGGCTTTGGTAGGCCAGCATAATGCCGCCCCACCACAAATTGTCATTCAGCAGGCAGCCGCCTTTATAGTGGATATCGTCGTTGTAACGATCGTCCGTCGAGCAAACGGTGATAATGGCTTTCAGTGCCGGAGGGCGGCGAGCCGCCAGCTGCAGGCAGTTAAAGCCGCCCCAGGATTTACCCATCATGCCCACGGCGCCGTTGCACCAGCCCTGGCGGCTGATCCAGTCGATCACCTCCAGCGCATCTTCTTGCTCCTGCAAAAGATATTCATCGGCCATCAGCCCATCAGAATCCCCGCTGCCGCGCATGTCTACCCGCAGCACCGCATAGCCATTCCCGGCAAAATAGCCGTGCATCGGCTCATCCCGGGTACGCGTTCCGTCGCGCTTGCGGTAGGGAATGTACTCCAGAATGGCGGGCACCGGCTGCTGCGAAGCCGATAAAGGTAGCCACATACGCGCCGCCAGCCGAGTTCCGTCTTTCAAAACAATCCACAAATGTTCCGTCACGCTCACGCTGTGAGGGAATTGCGTAATAAGAGTTTTCATGAAGCTCCTGCCATCGCGTTTAACTGACGCTGACCCAGCACCTCATCCAGCCAGGAAGGGCGCATTTCCGGCACGGAAGTCAGCAGTTTTTCGGTGTAACTGTGCATTGGTGCGCTGAATACCTGCGCGGTTGGGCCCTGTGCGACGACGTTGCCCTGATACATCACGGCAACCTGCTGAGCAATGCGTTTTACCGTGCTCAGGTCGTGGGTGATAAACAGATAAGACAGCCCCAGCTGTTCCTGCAGGTTTCTCAGCAATTTCAACACTTCTTCCGCCACCAGCGGGTCAAGGGCGGAGGTTGCTTCATCGCAGATGATAAGATCGGGCTTCGCGGCCAGCGCTCGTGCAATACACACGCGCTGCTTCTGCCCCCCGGAAAGCGAGCCAGGATAGCGATCAATCAGATAATCAGGGAGTTCAGTCAGTTTCAGGAGTTCCAGAACCCGCGCGCGAACCTGCTGTTTATCAAGGCCAAAATAGAACGCTACCGGGCGGCCAATCGCCTCCAGCACGGTTTGCCTTGGGTTAAGCGCCACATCGGGCAACTGATAGATCATCTGGATACGGCGCAGCGTCTCTTTATCACGCTGCGGGTAACGGTTGGCCAGCACCTTGCCAACAAAGGTAACGCTGCCTTTCGTGTCAGTCAGCAGGCCGCAGAGCGCCCGGGCCAGCGTACTCTTCCCGCTCCCGGACTCGCCGATAATGGCCATCGTTTCTCCTTTGGCAATGCTGAGGGAAACGTTGTGGACGACCGTTTTACCGTTGTAGCCCGTAGAGAGATTATTCAACGCCAGTAGTTGCCCTTCAGGTTTACTTCCGGCATGCACCGGCGTTAAAGCGTGGGCGCGTTCGGACACCAGCCGCTGCGTGTAGCTTTCTGTTGGATTCTGCAGAATATCGACGGTGCTGCCGCACTCCACTTCGCTCCCCTGTCGCAGCACCATAATGCGGTCGGCAATCTGTGCGACAACCGCCAGATCGTGAGTGATATACAGCGCGGCGGTATTAAACTCTCTGACCAGTTTGCGCAGCATCACCAGCACTTCGATTTGCGTCGTCACATCCAGCGCGGTGGTTGGTTCATCAAGGACCAGGACATCAGGCTTGCAGGACATCGCCATCGCCGCCATCGCCCGCTGCAGCTGCCCGCCCGAGAGCTGATGTGGATAGCGCTGGCCGATAGCTTCAGGCTCCGGGAGATCAAGCGCTTTAAACAGCGTCACGGCCCAGGCCTGGGCTTCTTCCGGACTCATCAGGCCATGGCGAAGCGGCCCTTCACAAACCTGCTTGCCGATGGTCAGCGCCGGGTTGAACGCGGCGGCGGCGCTCTGCGCCACATAGGCCACGCGCTTACCGCGAAACTCACGTTTCTCTTTGCTGGATAGCGCCACAATATTTTGCCCGCCCACCAGCACTTCACCGCCCGCAATCCGGCAGCCAGGTCGGGCATAGCCCAGGGCCGCAAGACCGATAGTTGATTTCCCCGCGCCGGACTCGCCAATCAGCCCCAGAACTTCGCCAGGCATCAGGCTGAGAGAGACGCCTTTCACCAGCGGCAGCCCCTGCTCGGTTTCAATGCGTAAATCACGCATCTGTAAAATCGGTTGTGTCATCCCTCTTCTCCCAGCGAAAGGTTGTTACGCACCAGCAGCCAGTCGACCACCAGGTTGACGCCGATCGTCAGCAGGGCAATCGCCGCAGCGGGGTACAGCGGAGCAAACTGGCCAAAATTGATGGCCTGCGCGTTGTCACGCACCATGCTGCCCCAGTCCGCCCACGGTGGCTGAATGCCCAGCCCAAGGAAACTCAGCCCGGCAATAAACAGGAAGGTAAAGCAGAAGCGCATGCCGAATTCCGCCAGCAGCGGCGGCATTGCGTTAGGCAGAAACTCTTTACGGACGATCCACCACAGCCCTTCCCCACGCAGGCGCGCCGCCTCAACATATTCAAGGCAAACGATCCCCTGCGCGACCAGACGAGCAAGACGGAAAACGCGAGTCGCGTCTAATAGCGCAATGGTTCCGACCAGCACCGGAATAGAGGTCCCCAGCACGGACAGGACGATCAGCGCCAGGATCAGCACCGGGATCGACATCAGCGTATCGACGATGCGGGTGAGCACGACGTCCACCCAGCGCCCGTAAATCGCGGCGGTAAAACCGGTAATAATGCCCACCACAAACGAAATAGCGGTGATCGCCAGCGCAATCGCAATGGTGGTTCGGGCACCAAACAGAATACGCGACAGCATGTCACGTCCCAGACTGTCGGTGCCGAACGGCATCGAACTCGACGGCAGCATCCAGATGTCACCCACCTGAGCCGTTTCGCTGTGCGGTGCCAGCCAGGGCGCAAAAAGTGCGGCAATCAAATTGACGGCGATGATGGTCAACCCCAATATTGCCGACAGCGGCACCGTGCGAATTTTGATATTTTTCATGGCCTACCTCGCATGCCGCAGTCGTGGGTTACACCAAATGGCCAGCAGATCTGCCGCCGTATTCAGCAGGATATAAGTCCCGCCAAAAAGCAGCCCGCAGGCCTGCACCACCGGCAAATCTCGTTTTGTCACCGCATCCACCATCAGTTGCCCGATGCCCGGATAAACAAAGACCACCTCAACCAGGATGACGCCCACCACCAGATAGGCCAGGTTGAAAGCAATCACGTTGATGATTGGCGCGAGCGCGTTGGGCAGCGCGTGGCTGAGCACAATGCGCCAGCGGGAAAGTCCTTTTAGCAGCGCCGTTTCGATATAGCTGCTGGACATCACCGCGCCGACTGAAGCGCGCGTCATGCGCAGCATGTGCGCCAGCACCACCAGCACCAGCGTCAGCATCGGCAACGTACAGGCATAGAGCCTGTCGAGCAGGCTGGCATCCGGGTCGACCAGCGCGAGGCTGGGGAACCAGGCCAGGCGAATCGCAAAGAAGATCACCAGCACGTAGCCGACAAAAAACTCCGGCACCGAAATGCTCATCAGCGTCAGCGTGTTCGCCAGGCGGTCAAACCAGGAGCCTCGCCACACCGCAGAAGCAATCCCCAATACGACCGCCAACGGAATCGCGATCAGCGCGGCATATAGCGCAAGAAACAGCGTGTTCGCCAGACGAGGCAGCAGCTCGGCGCCAATAGGCTGGTTGTTGGCAAGCGAAGTGCCTAAATCACCGTGCAAGACGCCGGACAGCCAATGCAGATAGCGATAAACCGCCGGCTGATCCAGCCCAAGCTGGAGACGCAGCGCGGCGATGGTTTCCGGCGTGCCGTTTTGGCCGAGGATGGCGCTCGCCACGTCGCCGGGCAACAGCTCGGTGCCGACGAAGATCAGAACCGAAACCAGCCACAGCGTCAGCACGCCCAGCAATAAACGATGAAGGATCTGTTTTTTCATTACGACTCCAGCCAGACGCGTTCAGCCAGGCGGCCACCCATAAAGTTGAAGAGCGGATGAGGTTTCACACCGCCGACTTTTTTGCTGGTGGCGTCCAGATAGTCGCCAAACAGCGGGATCATCGCGCCGCCGTCATCCCGGGCAATGCTTTGCAGCTCCCCGTAGATCTCTGCCCGCTTTTGGTCATCAAGCAGCGATCGCGCCTGAATCAGCAGGCTGTCGAACTTGTCATTCTTCCAGTGGGTATCGTTCCATTTGGCGGTGGATTGCCAGGCGGTGGAGAACATCTGATCCGCCGTTGGACGCCCGCCCCAGTAGCCCATGCTAAACGGCGCTTTCATCCAGACGTCATCCCAGTAGCTGTCTGCCGGCTGGCGTTTGATGCTGACCTGAATCCCCGCTGCAGCGGCTTCCCCCTGGAACAATGCGGCGGCATCCAATGCCCCGGCAAAGGCAGCATCAGAGGACGACAGCTCAAGCGGCAGCGCGCTTAGCCCGGCTTTTTTCAGGAAGAACTTAGCCTTGTCAGGATCGTAGGCGCGCTGTTCCAGGCTTTTATTGAAGAAGCGATCGGTTTTCGGGATCGGATGATCGTTGCCCAGCGTGCCGTAACCCCGCAGCACGGTGGCCAGTAATTTCTCGCGATCGATGCCGTATTTAATCGCCGTCCGAACGTCATTGTTGTTGAACGGTGCTACGCGGCAGTCCATCAGGAAGGTGAAATGCTGCCCGCCGGCCGCCCGCACGATGTTCAGCGCCGGGCTGCGCTTCAGGAAATCGACGGTCTTAAAGTCCACGCGGTTGATGGCGTGGACCTGGCCGGAAATAAGGGCGTTGGTACGCGCGGTCGCATCGTTGATCACCAGCACTTCAACGGCGTCCACAAACGCGCGGTTTGGCTTCCAGTAATTGGGATTACGTTTGAAATAGGAACGCACGCCCGGCTGGTACTGATCAAAGACGAAGCCGCCGGTGCCAATCGGGTGTTTCCAGTCGGTAAAACCGTCCGGCACCACAACGAGGTGGTAGTCCGCCAGCAGGAACGGCAAGTCGGCGTTGCCGCTGTCCAGCGTCAGGGTAATTTCGTTCTCACCGCTCTTCTTCAGATCTTTGATGGCCGCCAGCTGCGTTTTAATGGCGCTGCGAGACTGATCGCCACGGTGGAGGTTAATCGAGTAAAGGATGTCTTCCACGGTAAGCGCCTTGCCGTTGTGGAAGGTCACGCCCTGACGCACTTTAAAGGTCCACTCCTGCGCGCCCGGCTTCGCTTCCCAGCTTTCCAGTAGCTCCGGCGTGGCCTGGTTATTCTCATCAATTTCCACCAGACCGTTCATCAGCATGTATGCCTGGTTAAGCGGCACCCAGTCGCTAAAGAGCGTGGGATCCAGAGAATCGCTGGTATTGCCGCCCGACATGCCCAGCTTCAGCACGCCCCCTTTTTTAGGCGTCGCTTCGGCAGCAAAACCCGCCAGCGGCGACAGCGATAACGCACTGCCCATACCAATCAGCGCCGCCGTATTGATAAATGAACGGCGGCTCATGCTCACGCCTTGCAGGTATTTTTTTTCGTCTGAACGATCGTCTTTCATTTATTTTTCTCCGTTATTATTTGTTTGTCTGACCACCGGCCAGATGCCATAGCACATCTATTTATGATTTATATCAAAACAGCTAAACACTGAGGCATGAGTTTTTCGTATCAGACTATGAAAAAAATGCACGGCAGAACCACGGCAAAAAAGATAATTTCCCGTTCACGGAGTCACATCAGGAAAGAAAAAGTGGAACTGCATACCCTTGTAGGTTTAATTGGCGTGTTTTGTTACCTGCTGGCATACGCCCTGGTCCAAATACGAAGACTATCAATAGATTCAAATGGTTATGCCGCACTCAACATCGCAGGCTGCGTGGGCGGGCTGTATTCTCTTAGCCATGATTTTAATTTAGCGTCGGTAATATCGCAGTCGATGTGGCTGGTTTTCACACTTGTAGGTATGCATACTTCTTATCGTCGACGCGCAGAGATGAAAAATAAAATAGTGCCTTTGGATTTAGAGACGATAAATAAACCAAAGGATTAAATGTGATTCATCACTTATTTCCCGTCGTATTGTATAAGAAAACGTTATGGCTAATAAAATAAGCAGATAATTTATTGATGACCAAAATATTAAAATAATCGTCTTATGTGATTTACATCTATTTTCTGCTTATTCCGTCAAAGATTGGCGCTGCAACCAGCTCATCACATGGCGAACAATCGGCTTCATGTAGCGATCCTGGGGGATAAGCAGGAAACATTTACTGGCGGCGGCCAGCTTGCCAGAGTGCGCCGCGACAAGCTCGCCCCGGTTAAGATAATCCTGCACCAGCCCTTCCCAGCCGAGTAATATCCCGTCGCCGCGCACCGCCGTCTCCACCAAAAACGGATAGTTATTGGCTCGCCAGGTTTGCCCTGGCACAAAGCTCAAAACATTTTGCGAAGCAAACCAGTCGCTCCACCCGGTCCACTCCCGCTGGGGATCGTCCTGAATCAGCAGCGTGTGCTGCAGCAGCGCTTCCGCCGGTGCGTCTGAACCTATGCGGGACAGAAAAGCCGGGGAGCACATGGGGTAACAGACTTCATCGAAGAGCGGCGTGGCGTGAAAACCGACGGGCACGCTTCGCAGGTAAAAAATAGCCAGATCAAATTCCGATGAGCGCAGCTCCGAGAAGTTGTCGGTAATTTTCATGCGAATCTGCAAATCTGGCAGCTCACGATGCAGGGCAGAAAGCCGGGATGACAGCCACAGCGAACTCATAGCGCTGGTACAGGCGATAGTGACCTGTGGCAACCCGGTCCAGCCCATCACTTCTGCCGTGGCATGCGACAGCGCCGCCAGCTGCTGCCTGACCCGCTCGGCATAAGCTTCACCGCGTGGCGTGAGCAGCACTCGCCGCTGGGTTCGGGTAAAGAGCTTGCAGCCGAGCATCTCTTCCAGCTGCAGAATTTGCCGGCTGGTCGCGCTTTGCGTCAGGTTTAACTCCTCCGCCGCACGAGAAATGTTGCCATAGCGGGCCACGCATTCGAAGGCGATAAGGGTATTCAGGGGCGGTAGAGGCTCGATCTGCATCAAAGAAGCCTTAGAAGGCAACGGCACGGTCATAACACACTAATAAGGAAGGTAAGAACTGACAAGCCTGATGCATTAGAAATACATCAGGCTTCTCATGCGGCCATGCGTGAATGCATCCGCTCAGCGCCAGTGCACAGATTATTTACCCCACGGAATAATCGGTACCGCGCTGATGGCGTTCTTAGGAGAGCCTTCTACGACCCGATCAGAGTAGGCAAGGTAGGCCAGCGCATTGCGCTTCGCATCATAGAAACGCACCACCTGCAGCTTTTTAAACACCAGCGAAGTTCGCTTCTGGAACACTACATCGCCCTGCGCTTTACCCGCTTTTATCTTATCGCTGAGCTCAACCGGGCCTACCTGCTGGCAGGAAATGGCCGCATCAGACGTGTCTTCAGCTAATCCGAGGCCGCCCTTGATACCCCCGGTTTTTGCGCGGCTGATATAACAGGTCACATTCTTCACATCAGGATCGTCAAACGCCTCGACGACAATCTTGTGGTCGGGACCAAAGACTTTAAACACGGTGTCCACCGATCCGATCTGCTCCGCGCTCGCACCGTAGCTTACGGCCAGAAGCGCACTGCAAAGTGCTAAAGCTTTATATTTCATATTGTTACCATTGTATAAAAATTACCCTACGGGACTATTCAACAATTGGACAAAAAACCGTTGAATATCACATTATTAGCAAAACCTGCCTCCATAATCGGCAAATTTGGCACAACTTGTTAAATAAAAACGGTGAATGCATAAACTACAAAAATGCTATTATCCGCTACCTTAGTAAACAGGCATTCGCTTGTATGGATGAGGATATTTTATGGATCAGGCTGGGATCATTCGCGATCTTCTTAGCTGGCTGGAGGGCCACCTCGACCAGCCTCTCGCCCTTGATAATGTGGCGGCAAAAGCAGGTTATTCCAAGTGGCATTTACAACGGATGTTTAAAGAGGTTACCGGGCACGCTATTGGTGCCTATATTCGCGCCCGCCGACTCTCCAAATCCGCCGTTGCTCTGCGCCTGACTGCGCGCCCTATTCTCGATATTGCGCTTCAGTACCGCTTTGACTCGCAGCAGACGTTTACTCGTGCCTTTAAAAAGCAGTTTGCTCAAACGCCGGCACTCTACCGTCGTTCTCCTGACTGGAGCGCCTTCGGTATGCGCCCGCCGCTGCGTCTCGGCGAGTTTACGCCGCCGCAGGCCCACTTCATCACGATGCCGGAAACGCATCTGGTTGGGGTCACGCAAAGCTACAGCTGCACGCTGGAGCAAATCTCCGACTTCCGTAATGAGATGCGCATCCAGTTCTGGACGCAGTTCCTCGGCAACTCACCGACCATCCCGCGGGTGTTATACGGCCTGCATGAGCCTCGCCCAAGCTCGGAAAAAGACGACGAGCAGGAAGTCTTCTACACCACGGCGCTCACGCCTGAGCTGGCGAATGGTTTCCTGCCGGATTCACATCCGGTGGTGCTGGAAGGGGGGGATTATGTTCAATTTAACTACGAAGGGCTGGGCACCGGGCTGCAGGACTTTATCCTGACGGTTTATGGCACCTGCATGCCATCACTCAACCTGACGCGCCGTAAAGGTCAGGACATCGAACGTTTCTATCCTCAGGATGAAACGCGGGATCAGGATGTGCCGATGCATATCCGCTGTGAATACCTGATCCCGGTTCGCCGTTAACGCTGGATTTCATCCAGAGCAGGGGCATCAAGGTGCGAGATGTCTCCTGCTGTTTCAACCACCCATCCAGACGCCAGCCACGGGCTGTGCTGATAATCCACGCGGGAAATCGAGCAGTTGCGCAGACGCAGTCGACGTTCCGCCCATGCCGGTAAGCCAAGAATCGTACTCACCAGTCCGCCCAGCGCCATACCGTGACTCACCAGCAGCGGCCGGCTTCCGGCCGGCAGCTCCCGGCAGGCGTTCAGGGCTTCGTGCATGCGGTTACTCAGTTCCAGCATGCTTTCGCCTTCGGGAATACGCCCGTCCGGCGTGCCGTCAACTAAGCGCCGCCGCCAGCCCTCTTCCTCTTCGGTTAGCGAGTCCATTTTGCGGCGTTCAAGCACGCCCATATTGAGCTCACGCAGGCGGGAATCCAGGATAATCTCGCAGCCGCAGGCTTCGGCGATGATCTCTGCGGTGCGGCGAGTACGGCCTAAATCGCTGCTGATAATGTGGGTGATGCCAAGGGCTCTGGCTCGTTCGGCCACTTGCCAGGCCTGACGTTCTCCGTTTTCAGTCAGCGCGCTGTCTGACTGCCCCTGAATGCGGCGCTCAGCATTCCACTGCGTTTCGCCATGACGAACAAGGTATACCTGTAACATGCGTTTTTTCCGTTATACTCCGGTCACGAAATATCGAGAGTTCTGACTTATTATGAACCATGTCGTAGCTGCAACAACCAATCCCGCCAAAATTCAGGCGATTCTGCAGGCGTTTAGCGAGATTTATGGCGAAGGATCCTGCCATATTGAGCCCGTGGTCGTCGATAGTGGCGTGCCGGAGCAGCCCTTTGGTAGTCAGGAAACGCGAACTGGCGCACGATGCAGAGTAGCGAATGCCCGGGAGATCAGACCAGATGCCGACTTTTGGGTCGCTATTGAGGCCGGTATCGACGAAGGGAGTACCTTCAGTTGGGTGGTGATCGAGAATCGGCAGCAGCGCGGCGAAGCCCGTTCGGCGACCCTGCCGCTGCCAGACATCATTCTGCAAAAAGTCAGCGCAGGCCACGCTCTGGGGCCGGTGATGTCCGACTATACGGGTATCAATGAGATTGGGCGTAAAGAGGGAGCGATTGGGGTGTTCACCGCCGGAAAGCTCACGCGTAGTAGCGTTTACCATCAGGCGGTGATTCTGGCGCTAAGTCCATTTCATAACGAAATTTACTGCCGGGAAAATATTTAGCGGTTTGAGCTGCCACCCTGCAGCAGCTCTTTTTCCAGCCACGCCCGTAGCTCCGTCGGCGCAGCTTTCAGGCTGTTAGAGCCGCGGGTGATGGTTGCAATCCCCGCGCCCAGTTCATTCTTCAGCTCACGCTGGCTAAGCTCACCGCGCAACAACTCTTCGATGATGCGTACTCGCGTGCCTAACGCCGTACGCTCATCCGGCGTCAACAGCAGCGTCAGCAGAGGCATGTGAAGCTCCTGCCCAAAAGCTTGCTGTAACAGCCCCACAAAGCGGAGCCACTCTTTATTACTTTGCTCGGCCTGTTCCGCCGAATACTGAGAGAGCTGAGTCATGTCAGGCCACCATACTCTTTAACTAGTACGGCAGCATAACATACTCTCTGCGCAATCAGTAACGTCGCTGCCACTCGCTGTCAGACAGAATCTTGTCCGGCTGCCCCATGAAATGGCGGTAATAGGCATCGTAGGCCAGCACGTTTTTCACATAGCCACGCGTCTCAGAGAACGGAATGCTTTCCACGAATGCGATGGCGTCAATCCGCCCTGCGCTGTTACCCAGCCAGGTCCGCACGCGCCCCGGCCCTGCGTTATAGGCGGCGGAAGCAAAGATACGGTTGTTCTCAAACTGCTGGAACACATACTGCAGGTAGCTAGTGCCAATATTGATGTTGGTGTCAGGATCCAGAAGCTGCACCGGGCTGCTGTAGCCTGGAATACTGAACATCTTCACCGTATGGGTGGCGGTGCCCGGCATGATCTGCATCAGGCCGCTTGCCCCCACCGGGGAACGCACTTTCGGGTTCCAGGCACTTTCCTGGCGGGCAATCGCCATGGCATAACTTTGTGGCACAGTTTTGCCGCTAACGTAGCGGGCAAAGGTGTCTTTATAAGCCAGCGGGAAGCGCTCTTCGAGGTTGTCCCATAGCTTGCCGGCAATGGTTGCCTGCACGCTGAGATCCCACCAGTCCTGCTCAAAAGCATAGCGCGCCAGCCCGGCCTGCTCCTGCTTGCTGCGGCTGGTGACCAGATTTGCCCATTCGCTCCGCGCGGTGTTGTCCATATTCCAGTACATCAGCTCGCGGACGCGGGCCATTTCAGGCCCCTGCACCAGCGCAGGATTAACAGGCTCGGCTTTATCCACGCGCAGGGGGTATTCCTCCCCAAGCCGCTGGGCGGCAACCATCGGGTAGAAACCACGCTGCTGCATCAGGGCACGAAGAATACCTTTCGCTTCGTCTTCACGTCCCCGCTCCAGCAGTAAATCAGCCTGCCAGTAGCGCCATTCGTCTTTCTCTTTGGCTTCCATTGGCAAACGCGCCAGCCAGGTATTCAGGCCTGTGCGATCGTCCGCACCCAGCGCCATGCGCACGCGCCGCTCAATCAACGAGGTGGACTGGGAACGCATAATGGCGTCATCCCGCCAGCGAGCCTGTTCATCCGTTACGTCGCTGCCCATCAATCGCCAGGCCACAACGTCACGCAATTCCTGCACCTGCTCCTCGGTCAATTTCTGTGCCTGAGCCAGGGACGGGATCATCAGGCGAGCATTCTCTACATCCTGACGGGCAACGCTTGCAAAGGCGATAGCGGCCGCCTGACGAGTGAAATCCGTCGCCCCCACCGTATTAGCGAAGGTCAGCACCGTGCCAGGATTATTTTGCAGGCTGACCAGGGCGCTGGAGATAGTCTGATATTCCGCTGGCATCTGGTTCGCCAGCGCGTTCACCAGCGAGGTATTCCCCTCTTTCATCGCCAGGCGAATTCGCTCAAGGTAAGCCAGCGGATCCTGCGTGCCGGAAGCTCGCCACGCCGAAAACAGCGCATCACAGCTTGATGGCTGGCTCTTTCCCGTCAGCCAAAGTTCTTTCGCACCGGCCCAGGCGGCATCCGCTTGCCCGGTATTCCATTTGGCAAAGTAGTAATTACATTTTGCTTCGTTAGTGGCAGGCGGCTCGGGGCTAAAGGCCAGCAAACCTTGCCAGTCCTGCCGCCTTGCCAGCTCGTTAACAAAGCGGGAGCTTAAGGTTCGCGCCGGAGGCAAAGTTGGGTTCGCCTGGATAAATTGGGCCACCGCCACGGTCGGCTCATTCATCAGGTCATCGGTGAGCTGGCGGTATTCAAGATAAGGATAAAGGGGATAGGTCTGCAGCGTGGGCATGAGCTGCTGCACCACGTCCATTTGCTTGTTATCCCAGGCCTGTTTAATTTGCGCGTAGCGGTTGCGCTGCTCATCGAGAGAATCTGCACGTACCGCACCGTTTAACATCACCAGGCTAACGCCCGCGGCAAGCAACTGCCATACGACTTGTTTGGCTTTTACCACACCTTCTCCTCATTATTTTCCTGACGGCATCATGCCTGCGCTGCAATAAGCGAATGCATTCATGCTAACCAGGGGAGACGCAATACGCCACGTCCGGAAGGGATATTTTGGTCATGAAGCGTATAAAGGCGTCCTGCGCGGCAGAAGCACGATACCCCGCTGGGATTAGACCGTGAAAACGGCTACACTTCGCCTTTGTTAAGTACCATCTTACATCACGATAAAAGAGGCAAAGTCGCACTGTGGCTCAATTCGTTTATACCATGCATCGTGTCGGCAAAGTTGTCCCGCCGAAACGACATATTCTGAAAAATATTTCGCTCAGCTTCTTCCCTGGCGCCAAAATCGGCGTACTGGGTCTGAACGGTGCCGGTAAATCCACCCTGCTGCGCATCATGGCCGGCATCGATACCGATATCGAAGGCGAAGCCCGTCCACAGCCAGGCATCAAGATCGGCTACCTGCCGCAGGAACCAAAGCTGAACCCGGAACACACCGTACGTGAGTCCGTAGAAGAAGCGGTTTCCGAAGTGGTTAACGCGCTGAAAGGCCTGGACGAAGTCTACGCCAAATACGCCGAGCCGGACGCGGACTTCGATAAGCTGGCCGCGCAGCAAGGCAAGTATGAAGAAATCATCCAGGCGCACGACGGTCATAACCTGAACGTGCAGCTGGAGCGCGCCGCCGATGCCCTGCGCCTGCCGGACTGGGATGCAAAAATCGAGAAGCTGTCCGGGGGTGAACGCCGCCGCGTTGCGCTTTGCCGCCTGCTGCTGGAAAAACCAGACATGCTGTTGCTCGACGAACCAACCAACCACCTGGATGCAGAATCCGTGGCATGGCTGGAACGCTTCCTGCACGACTTCGAGGGCACCGTGGTGGCGATCACCCACGACCGTTACTTCCTCGACAACGTCGCCGGCTGGATCCTCGAGCTTGACCGTGGGGAAGGTATTCCATGGGAAGGTAACTACTCCTCCTGGCTGGAGCAGAAAGATCAGCGCCTGGCGCAGGAAGCCTCAACGGAAGCGGCTCGCCGTAAATCCATTGAGAAAGAGCTGGAGTGGGTTCGTCAGGGCGCTAAAGGCCGTCAGTCTAAGGGCAAAGCCCGTCTGGCACGCTTCGAAGAGCTGAACAACACCGAATACCAGAAACGTAACGAAACCAACGAACTGTTTATTCCACCTGGCGCACGTCTGGGGGATAAAGTGGTGGAAGTTAACAACCTGCGTAAATCTTACGGCGACCGCCTGCTGATTGACGATCTGAGCTTCTCCGTACCGAAAGGCGCCATCGTCGGCATCATCGGTCCGAACGGCGCGGGTAAATCTACCCTGTTCCGCATGATGTCCGGTCAGGAACAGCCTGACAGCGGCTCTATCACCCTCGGCGAGACCGTGAAACTGGCTTCCGTTGACCAGTTCCGTGACGCCATGGACAACAGCAAAACCGTCTGGGAAGAAGTCTCCGGCGGCCAGGATATTATGCGTATCGGCAACACCGAGATGCCAAGCCGCGCCTACGTTGGCCGCTTTAACTTCAAAGGCGTCGACCAGGGCAAACGCGTGGGCGAGCTGTCCGGCGGTGAGCGCGGTCGTCTGCACCTGGCGAAGCTGCTGCAGGTTGGCGGTAACGTTCTGCTGCTCGATGAACCAACCAACGACCTGGATATCGAAACCCTGCGAGCGCTGGAAAACGCCCTGCTGGAGTTCCCGGGCTGCGCGATGGTTATCTCGCACGACCGCTGGTTCCTGGACCGCATCGCTACCCACATTCTGGATTACCAGGATGAAGGTAAAGTCGAATTCTTCGAAGGGAACTTCACCGAATACGAAGAGTACAAGAAGCGTACCCTCGGCTCAGATGCCCTGGAGCCAAAACGCATCAAGTACAAGCGCGTAACCAAGTAAATGCAAAAGGCACCTTCACGGTGCCTTTTTTATGGTGAGTTCACCCGTAGTACTTTTCCCCTCACCCCGGCCCTCTCCCAGAGGGCGAGGGAGAAAAACGACACATAATATTGTTTATTCCCTCTCCCTCTGGGAGAGGGTTAGAGTGAGGGCCAGCGTACGCTTTACCGCTGCTCGCCCATCATATCTTTCACGAGATCCACACAGCGCAGGAAGCGCGAGTCATAGTCGGACTCTTCGACGTGAATAAACTCGATGTTGTTCTCTTTGAGCATCTCCACCAGCAGGTTCTGGAACGATTTTCTGTCCACATCGCTGCCGAGGCTGCGTAAACCGTCAGCCACCCACGGCGTATTATTTTCCAGCAGGATAACCAGATCAAAGCGGTACTCATCGATCAGCGCCTGTACAAACGGGTGCTCGCGGCCTTCATACTTCTTGCAGAAGGCCTGAGTGGTCACAAAGTCGGTGTCGATAAACGCCACTTTATTGGCGTACTTCACCGCAAAATCGACGTACTGCGCATGGCCGATGGCAATTTTGTCGTAGTCGGAATATTGAAGCGCCATTTCGTCACCGCCCAGGTGCGAGAAAACGTAATCCCGCCCGTATTCCCAGGCGCTGGTGGTATTGAAGATGTTGGCAAGCTTGTTCACCATCCACGACTTCCCGCTCGACTCGCCGCCAAGTATCGCCACCGTGCGCACAAAGAACGGTTTTACTTCAGTAGGAATGTATTCCCAGTAGCGGAACGGGTTTTCACGGATTTGTGTGCCGCTGATGTTCATAAAGGTTCGCTTTGGATCGACCACCACCGTTTCGATCCCGAGGTGTTCGGTAAACTTCGCGGCGTCCCCTTCTTCCGAGGTATAGATCCGGTCTGGCGAAATACCTTTGCTGTCCATAAACGCTTTAATCCCCCGGCTCCAGACGTCCCAGCCGTGGGGATAAGGCTCCATTCCCTCCTCGTTAAAGGAGTGAATGCGGATATTCTTCTGATATTTAAAAGTTTGCAGCAGCCAGCGCAGGCGGTCACCGGTGGTTGGCTGCTGGGACATCGCGCTATCGTCAAACAGCGCGCGGTCGCGGGGCTCATCATAGCCCATGATGATATGCAGCTCGTCCACCTGGCTACAGGCGCGCTGGATCAAGTAGATATGCCCGGTATGTAGCGGATAAAACTTACCGAACACCACGCCGACTTTCTTTTCGCGACGCGGGAATTCCAGCCCAAGGAAGCGGTGCAACGCCTCCAGTTTTTGCGCGCTGGGGCTTTTGATTTTCGCGTTCAGTAACTGGCTCAGGTAGCCTTTAGTCATGCCGCTGGCATCCGCCACCTGCTGTAAAGTACAGCCCTGCTGACGAATAGCCGTTTTAATATAGTCGAATGACGACACGCGCTGCCTCCTGCCGAAGCGGGAACGGTTCCCGCAAGTTACTCAATTATAAGTCGTCGAATACAGAAAGCGCATCAGCAAGTTTTTTCACGCCGAAGACCTGCATCCCTTCAGGAATTTTTTTCGGTACATTGGCCTGGGGCACAATTGCGCGCTTAAAGCCGTGTTTCGCCGCTTCGGAAATACGCTCCTGGCCGCTGGGTACCGGGCGGATTTCACCCGCCAGCCCGACTTCCCCAAATACGACTAAATCCTGCGGCAAGGCTCTGTCGCGCAGGCTGGAAACCATCGCCAGCAGCAGCGCCAGGTCGGCGCTGGTTTCGGTAACCTTTACGCCGCCCACCACGTTCACAAACACGTCCTGATCGGCCATTTGCAGGCCGCCGTGACGGTGGAGTACGGCCAGCAGAATCGCCAGGCGGTTTTGCTCCAGGCCAACGGCTACGCGGCGAGGGTTGGACATCATGGACTGATCCACCAGCGCCTGAATCTCAACCAGCAGCGGACGAGTTCCTTCCCAAACCACCATCACCGAACTGCCCGGCGTCACTTCATCGCCCCGGCTAAGGAAAATGGCCGACGGGTTGCTGACTTCACGCAGTCCCTGCTCGGTCATCGCGAACACGCCCAGCTCGTTCACCGCCCCAAAGCGGTTTTTATGGCTGCGCAGGGTACGGAAGCGGGAATCGGCGTCGCCATCTAGCATGACTGAACAGTCGATACAGTGTTCGAGAACTTTTGGCCCCGCAAGAGAACCGTCTTTCGTGACATGCCCGACCATCACGATCGCCACGCCTTTCGTTTTCGCAAAACGCGTCAGGTAGGCCGCAGTTTCACGCACCTGGGCCACGCTGCCCGGCGAAGACTGCACGTCCGCCATGTGCATGACCTGGATCGAGTCGATCACCATCAGCTTCGGCTGCTCTTCCTCAGCGATCATACAGATCTGTTCGATGCTGGTTTCCGACAGCATATTGAGGTTTTGCGTCGGCAGGCCTAACCGATGCGCGCGCATCGCCACCTGCTGAAGCGACTCTTCGCCAGTGACGTACAGGGTTTTCATTTGCTCGCTCAGCTTGCAGAGCGTTTGCAGCAGCAGCGTTGACTTCCCTGCGCCGGGGTTACCGCCGATCAGAATGGCGCTGCCCGGCACTACGCCGCCGCCCAGCACCCGGTCAAATTCTTTAAAACCGGTGGAGAAGCGCGGCAGTTCTTCCAGGCTGATGTCCGAAAGCTTTTGTACGCGGCTGACGCCCGCGCTCCCGGCATAGCCGGAGAGGCGCTCGTTGCGGGCAACCTGCGGAGAAGCGGCGATGCGCACTTCGGTAATGGTATTCCACGCGTGACAGGCGCTGCACTGCCCCTGCCAGCGCGGGTAATCCGCACCACACTCGTTACAAACAAATGCGCGTTTTGGAGCTTTCGCCACCTTTATACCTCTTGTTAACGTTCTTCCTGAATCAGGCTGCCGGAAAGGATGCAGAACACGCCCATCAGATCCGCATGGCGGATACTGACTTCGCTCTTCTCGTTCACCTTCGGCTTAGCGTGATAGGCAATCCCCAGGCCTGCGGCGTGGATCATCGGTAAATCATTGGCCCCGTCGCCAATCGCAACGGTTTGCGCGGCGGGGATTTCATATTTTTCGGCCAGGCGCTTCAAAGTGACCGCTTTGAACTTCGCGTCCACAATTTGCCCCAGCACTTCGCCGGTCAGCTTGCCGTCGCAAATTTCAAGTTCGTTGGCGACCACCGCCGTCAGGTTTAATGTGTCGCGCAGGTATTCGGCGAAGAAGGTAAACCCGCCAGAGGCAATCGCCACTTTCCAACCCAGCGTATCGAGATTTTGTACCAGAGATTTTAGCCCCGGCATCAGCGGTAGCTCGTCGCGAACCTGGCGTAAAATATTCGCATCCGCGCCCTTCAGGGTCGCCACACGCTGGCGAAGGCTGGCGGTAAAGTCCAGCTCGCCGCGCATTGCGCGTTCGGTGACTTCAGCCACCATTTCACCCGTTCCCGCCAGTTTGGCGATCTCGTCGATACACTCGATCTGAATGGCGGTGGAGTCCATGTCCATGACCAGCAGACCAGGCGTTTTCAAATGTGGGATTTTGCCCAGCGGCGCCACGTCCAGCCCGGCTTCATGCGCAAGCTTGGTCGCGCGCGGCGTTAAAGAGCCGGCCAGGCGAATAACCTGATAATCTTCCACGCACCAGGCGGTCACAATCACCATCGCCGCCCCCAGCTTGCGCTGGTATTTGGTCAGACACTGCTTGTCCAGATTACGCCCGTACAGGAGCCAGCCACTGCGGCCAGCGCGGTAGTCCAGCGGCATCACTTCGTCGCCGCTCAGGGAAAGCGGCAACCCAGGCCAAAGTGAAACATCGTTAGGCAAATCGCACCAGGTCAAACTGTTTGGCATTGCGGCTCCAGAATCAAGTAAACATACCCTTTTGCAGTCGGATTGCGGGCTGATGGCAAGGGATTTTTCTCCTCGCGCTGGCGTAAAGCCTGAGCTTCTGCCCTTTGAAGAATGCAGGGTATCCGGGTAAAAACAACGCATGAGGCTACCTTGTCCGCCTTGCTTCTGGCAACATTAAAGTAAGCAATTTTCCAAAGGTGCATCATGGTTCGGGTAAAATTTAAATTTCGGCTCCACCGCGCAGTGATTGTGCTGTCCTGCCTCGCACTTTTGGTGGCGCTAATGCAGGGCGCGTCCTGGTTCAGCCGGGGCAGCCAGCAGGCGCGAAACGTTCAGTTAGAAGAGCTGGCCCGTACCCTCTCCCGTCAGGTCGCGTTTAATCTGGTTCCCGTCATGAAAACTGAGAATCCGGATGAAAAACGCATCTCCACCGTGCTTAACCTTTTGACTAAGGATAGCCGTATTCTGGATGCCGCCGTGTACGACAGCGAAGGTGACCAAATTGCGCGCGCGGGGGAAAACATTGAGGTTCGCGATCGCCTGGCGCTGGACGGCCAAAAAGCTGGCAGCTACTTCAACCAGCAAATCGTCGAACCTATCACCGATAAAAGCGGGCCTATCGGCTACCTGCGCATTACCCTGGATACCCACACGCTTGCCACCGAAGCTAAGCAAGTGGACAACACCACCAATATTCTGCGCCTGATGCTGCTGCTCGCCGTCGCGATCGGTATTGTGCTGACCCGCACGCTGCTGCACGGCAAGCGCACCCGCTGGCAGCAATCACCGTTCCTGCTTACCGCCAATACGAAAGTAAAAGAGGAAGACGAGCCTAAGTAAAGCTCCCTCAGTAAATTCGCCGAGATGGCGTCATGCTAAGATGACGCCATTCTTCTGGGAAAAGGATCTTTGTTATGTCGACTTTGCGTTTACTAATCTCTGACTCTTACGACCCGTGGTTTAACCTGGCCGTTGAAGAGACTATTTTTCGGCAGATGCCCGCCACTCAGCGGGTTCTGTTTCTATGGCGTAATGCAGATACGGTGGTGATTGGCCGCGCCCAGAATCCGTGGAAAGAGTGCAATACCGGGCGCATGGAGCAAGATAACGTTCGGCTGGCAAGGCGCAGCAGCGGCGGTGGCGCGGTGTTCCACGACCTGGGCAACACCTGCTTCACTTTTATGGCCGGCAAACCCGAATACGACAAGAGTATTTCCACGGCTATCGTACTGAACGCCCTGGCGAGCCTTGGGCTGGAAGCCACCGCATCCGGGCGCAACGACCTTGAGGTCGAAACCGCCGAAGGTACGCGCAAGATTTCAGGTTCCGCCTACCGGGAAACTCTGGATCGCGGCTTCCATCACGGCACTTTGCTGCTGAATGCCGATCTGAGCCGCCTGGCAAACTACCTCAATCCCGATCCGAAAAAGCTCCAGGCCAAAGGCATTACATCCGTAAGAAGCCGGGTCGCCAACCTCAGCGACATCGAGCCAGGCCTGACCCACGAGCAGATAGCCGAGGCGATAACGGAGGCTTTCTTCGCTCACTACGGCGAGCGTGTGGAAGCCGAGCATATCTCCCCGAAAGCGCTCCCCAATCTGCCAGGGTTTGCCGAGACTTTTGCCCGCCAGAGCAGCTGGGAGTGGAATTTTGGCCAGGCTCCGGCCTTTACGCACCTGCTGGACAACCGATTTACCTGGGGGGGCGTTGAGCTACATTTTGACGTCGAAAAAGGGCATATCACCCGCGCCCAGGTGTTCACCGATAGCCTGAATCCTGCCCCGCTTGAAGCGCTGGCCACCCGGTTAAAAGGCTGCCTGTACCGCAGTATTTTGCTGCAGCAGGAGTGCGAAACGCTGATTTACAGCTTCCCGGAACAGGAAGCCGAACTGAGAGAGCTTTCAGCCTGGATTGCTCAGGCGGTTCGTTAAGCGAGCCGCCGAAGCCGCTCGCTTAACCGCTCGACTTGCTCAGCCATTCCCGCCGCAATTTGCCGGAATGGCTCGCTCAGCATCACATTCAGGCTAAGCTCCTGCCAGTAGCGCTGCGCCCAAGGCTGCATCTCGAGCCACACTTCGCCGGGGACGTCGGCATCAATATTAATCTCAATGCAGCCTGTTCGCATATTGCCTGAACTGCCCGGAGCCCAGGCCATAGGCAGCATATCGTAGACCGGTGTGAGCTCAAGCGGACGGTCAGAGAGAAAGAAAGAGAGGTTCCCGGCATGCATATCGCTGTTACCAATCAGTCGGCCAAATGCCCAAATGCGCTGCACCTGCCGAAGCGTGGCGGCCTCAACCATCCCCTCTTCTTTTAGACGCATCACGGCTTTAGGCCAGCTAAGCACGCCCGCCGCATATTCACTTTGCACGCTTTCAAGAGAGACAATACTGCGCCGCCCGAAAACGCCCACGCAGTCAAAGCGCTCAACTTCGAGAAAGACCTGCCCGCTAACCGTCGAAAGTAGATCACACCGTGCGGCAGCAATCCCTACATCATTTAGCAGCGTTAAAGCACTGGCCTCAGCGGCCAGTAGATCCGCCCATCGACGCTGGTTATCGTTCCGCATAGCCGGGGTGAACTTCACAAGAGCATGTCGTGGCCCGCGAAGCGTTTCACTGTAGCAGGTGAATTTAAGCTGCTCGCCTCCGGCGGATGAGCCGACAATTTCACCGTCTATCGCCCTGTGAGCAAGCTCAGCGTAAACCTTCAGGCGTTCATTATGAGGAATGGCTTCGGGAACGTCTTTCTCTGTCCACAGGCGATAACTCTCTTCGCCCACCAGCCAGCCACCCAGATTTTCCTGCCGCTGCACAGAGAGCGCCAGGAGCACATCCTCTTCTCGCCATAGCCGAATATCTTCCGGCAAATCGCTGTCTTTAGCTAACTCACGCCCCCAGGCCCGCCCCAAAAACCCCTGAGGTCGGAGATCGGTCAGGTACCAGGGCAACCCGTCAAACCAGCGGCTGTCGCCGTTGTGATGCACAACGAGGCAACTGCCTTTCGGCCACACGGGATAAAGCACACCAAATACCCAGGCTTTACCGACGTCGTCAATCTGCCAGAGCTGAAATTCGCGGTGCTGCCTTACCGGGTGTTTTAATCCGTACAGCGTCGCACGAGCTGAACCGAATTTGATAACGTCAGGCTCAAGCGCTACCCGGCGAGAGAAAGTCGCCTGGCTGATACCCAGCCGTTGGGCCAGCGTTCTGGCTGGAAGAGGCCCAGTAAGAAGAAGGTCCGCTAGTTCGCTCATGTGAATAGATTAATGAATAGATACTTGAATTGATTTATAGTCTTGAATGCCAGATAGGTAAAGAGGATTAACCCAAAATAAGAAATAAAATGAATAGATAAATGGCATAAAAAAGGCGCCCTAAGGCGCCCTTTAAACGAGAAAAAAACTTACTCTTTGTCGCCCAGCAGGACGGATTCCAGAGCAATTTTGATCATGTCGTTGAAGGTAGTCTGACGCTCAGCGGCCGTGGTCTGCTCGTGAGTACGGATGTGGTCAGACACGGTGCAGATGGTCAGCGCTTTTGCACCGAACTCAGCCGCTACGCCGTAGATCCCGGCCGCTTCCATTTCCACACCCAGAATGCCGTATTTTTCCATCACGTCGAACATGGACGGATCCGGCGTGTAGAACAGGTCGGCAGAGAAGATGTTGCCCACGCGAGCGTCAACGCCCAGCGCTTTTGCCGCATCAACCGCGTTACGAACCATATCGAAGTCCGCGATAGCCGCGAAGTCGTGATCCTTGAAGCGCAGGCGGTTAACTTTAGAGTCAGTACACGCGCCCATACCGATCACCACGTCGCGTAGCTTAACGTCTGCACGAACCGCGCCGCAGGAACCCACGCGAATGATTTTCTTCACGCCGAAGTCGGTGATTAGCTCTTTCGCGTAGATGGAGCAGGATGGGATGCCCATACCATGGCCCATAACGGAGATCTTACGGCCTTTGTAAGTCCCGGTGAATCCGAGCATGCCGCGCACGTTGTTCACTTCACGCACGTCTTCCAGGAAGGTTTCCGCGATGTGCTTGGCGCGCAGCGGGTCACCCGGCATCAGTACTACGTCAGCGAAATCGCCCATTTCTGCGTTAATGTGTGGCGTAGCCATTGTGTATTCCTTGATTTTAAAAGTTAGCAATCAGGCGGGCAACCGCCCGCCCAAAGGGATCACAGCATGTTTTTGCCGTAGTCCATGTCGGAAAGACCGAAGTACTTCGCTACCGTCTGGCCGATATCCGCGAAGGTTTCGCGGTGGCCAAGAGAACCGGCTTTCACTTTCGGGCCGTAGATCAGCACCGGAATGTGCTCGCGAGTATGGTCGGTACCCTGCCAGGTTGGGTCACAGCCGTGGTCCGCGGTAAGGATCAGAATATCGTCCTCTTTCAGCAGCGCCATCAGCTCTGGCAGGCGACGGTCGAACAGCTCAAGGCCGCCCGCGTAGCCGGCTACGTCGCGACGGTGGCCCCAGGAGGAGTCAAAGTCGACGAAGTTGGTGAACACGATGGTGTCGTCGCCGGCTTCTTTCATCTCTTTGATGGTGGCGTCGAACAGCGCATCCAGACCGGTTGCCTTCACTTTTTTAGTGATGCCGCAGTTGGCGTAGATGTCCGCAATTTTACCCACGGAAACAACCTGGCCCTGCTTCTCATCAACCAGCTTCTGCAGCACGGTGGCGGCAGGTGGCTCGACCGCTAAGTCGTGACGGTTGCCGGTACGCTGGAAGTTACCCGCTTTATCGCCAACAAACGGACGCGCGATAACGCGGCCAATGTTGTAGCCGCCTTCGGTCAGCTCTTCGCGCGCGATTTCACACAGCTCATAAAGCTTATCCAGGCCGTAGGTTTCTTCGTGGCAGGCAATCTGGAACACGGAGTCAGCGGAGGTATAGAAAATCGGTTTCCCGGTTTTCATGTGCTCTTCACCCAGCTCGTCCAGGATCACTGTCCCGGAAGAGTGGCAGTTGCCGAGGTAGCCCGGCAGGTTGGCACGCTTGACCAGTTTGTCCAGCAGCTCCTGCGGGAAGCTGTTGTCGTGGTCGCTGAAATATCCCCAGTCAAACAGAACCGGCACGCCGGCGATTTCCCAGTGGCCAGACGGGGTGTCTTTGCCGGAAGAAAGCTCGTGTGCCCAGCCGTAAGCGCCGATAACTTCTGCGTTACCGTCCATGCCTGCTGCCACTTTGCCGGTGGAGCCTTCATGAGCTTTTACCAGCCCAAGACGAGTCAGGTTAGGCAGGTTCAGGGGGCCTTTACGGCCTTTGTCAGCTTCGCCTTTAGCGCAAGCCTCCGCGATGTGACCGAGGGTATCAGAGCCGACATCTCCGAAGCGCTCTGCGTCTTCGGTAGCACCGATGCCGAACGAGTCCAGCACCATAATAAACGCACGTTTCATATTATTCTCCGTACCTTGTGCTCTATAAAATAGGGATCAGATCAGTATACCGTTATTCGGTGATTCGGCGATAGACCGTTGGTGTTTCCTGCGGTGCTTTTTCGTCAATGCTGATTGCCGCTTTCACCGCCTTCGCGGCTTCCTGCCAGCTGGCTTCGTCTTTGGCGTGGATCACCGCCAGCGGACGTTCGCCGTCGATAGATTCTCCCAGACGCGCCATGTCGGTAAAGCCGACGCTGTAATCAATGGTGTCGGAAGCCTGACGGCGACCGCCGCCCATCGACACCACCGCCATGCCCAGCGCGCGAGTGTCCATCGCCGAAACAAACCCGGACGCTTCGGCATACACTGCCTTGCTCAGCATTGCCGTCGGCAGGTACTTCGCATAATTTTCAACGAAGTCACTCGGGCCTTTCTGCGCAGCAACCATGCGGCCAAACACTTCGGCTGCTTTGCCGTTGTCCAGCACCGCCTGAAGCTTCGCGCGTGCTTCAATTTCGTCTTTGGCAAGCTTGCCGGAAATCAGCATTTCCACGCACAGCGCCATTGTCACATCGAACAGACGCGGGTTGCGGTATTCCTCCGTGAGGAACTGTACCGCTTCACGGACTTCCACGGCGTTACCCGCGCTGGAAGCCAGCACCTGGTTCATGTCCGTCAGCAGCGCGGTGGTCTTCACGCCTGCGCCGTTGGAAACGCCAACGATAGCCTCTGCCAGCTGAGCTGACAGCTCGTAAGTCGGCATAAATGCGCCGCTGCCTACTTTCACGTCCATCACCAGCGCGTCCAGCCCTTCGGCCAGTTTTTTCGCCAGAATGGAAGCGGTGATAAGCGGGATAGAATCCACCGTCGCGGTAATGTCGCGGGTGGCATAAAAACGTTTGTCCGCCGGTGCCAGCGAGCTGGTCTGGCCGATGATGGCCACGCCGACGTCCTTAATAATGTCGCGGAAGCGGTTATCGTCCGGGAAGATATCGAAGCCCGGAATCGCCTCGAGCTTGTCCAGCGTCCCGCCGGTGTGCCCCAGGCCACGGCCTGAAATCATCGGCACATAGCCACCGCAGGCCGCCACCATTGGGCCAAGCATCAGCGAAGTGACATCCCCCACGCCGCCGGTGGAATGTTTATCCACAATCGGGCCGTTGAGGTTAAGGCTTTTCCAGTCCAGCACGGTGCCGGAATCCCGCATCGCCATTGTCAGCGACACCCTTTCCGGCATTGTCATGTCGTGGAAGAAAATGGTCATCGCCAGAGCAGCAATTTGCCCTTCAGAGACGGTGTTGTCGCGAATACCGTTGATAAAGAAGCGAATCTCTTCGTCGCTCAGTACCAGGCCATCACGTTTTTTACGAATAATTTCTTGTGCGAGAAACACGGCAACCCCCTGGGAAATGCGGGTAAAGAGCGGCGGAAAACCCGCCGCAATTAAAGATTACTCTGGATAATTCGAGTCGCAGGCAGAAGGCAAAAGAGCTCATCCCCAGGAACTTACTGAAGTAAGTGACTGCGGTGAGGGAGTGCAGCTAACGCCCCTGCAGCTTGAAGTATGACGAGTAATTAGTAGCTGCTGGCGCTTTTACCGTCCCCATGGCCCAGCGCTTTCAGCAGGCTGGCTAACAGGCTGGACGCCCCGAAGCGGTAATGACGGGAGTCGGCCCAGTCGGCGCCGAACAGATCGTCCGCGATAGCCAGGAACTGCGCAGCATCTTCAGCGGAGCGAACGCCACCGGCTGGTTTGAAGCCTACAGTTTTTTCCACGCCCATATCGCGGATCACTTCCATCATGATGCGAGCGCTTTCCGGCGTGGCGTTAACCGGCACTTTACCGGTCGAGGTTTTGATAAAGTCGGCACCGGCTTTAATCGCGATAGTAGACGCTTTGCGAATCAGCTCTTCGGTCTTCAGCTCGCCGGTTTCGATGATCACTTTCAGCAGTACGTTAGCGCTGGCGCAGGCGTCTTTACACGCTTTCACCAGGTCGAAGCCTACCTGCTCGTTACCGGCAATCAGCGCCCGGTATGGGAACACCACGTCCACTTCGTCTGCACCGTAAGCGATAGCGGCGCGGGTTTCTGCCAGCGCGATGTCGATATCGTCGTTACCGTGTGGGAAGTTGGTCACGGTCGCAATGCGGATGTCCGGGGTGCCCTGCTCTTTCAGGGTTTTACGGGCGATTGGGATGAAACGCGGATAGATACAAATCGCAGCGGTGTTGCCGACTGGGGTTTTTGCCTGATGGCACAGAGCGATGACTTTCTCGTTAGTGTCATCGTCGTTCAGGGTAGTCAGATCCATCAGTTTCAGCGCACGCAGGCTGCTTTGGGTTAAATCGGTCATAACGCTCTCCAACAAAAGGGAAATAAGTCTCCGGCCTGGAAACTCAACACGTTGGAGCGGACTTGGTTCCTTGAAGAAGAGTGGTCACCTGAGTCACCCTCACGTTGAGATCCTTCTCACCGCACATTGCCGGTTGCAATGTTAGAATTCTAACACCCACCACCGATGCAATTTTGTGTCTCGCCTCACAAAAGCCAAAGCGTGAATTGCAAGCTTTCATAGAGTATATGTGATTAAAGGAACAAAATAACGCGCTAAATTGCGCCAGGACACAAGAAAATGGCTGGCAGGGCACCAGCCATCGGTTACCGCTTAATGTTATTATTATAACATTTATATTGCAGGTTACAGCGCCAGGAAAAGCCCGGCGATGGTGGCGCTCATCAGGTTAGACAGCGTCCCCGCCGCCACGGCCTTCATGCCCAGCTGAGCCACATCGTGCCGACGGTTTGGCGCCATGCTGCCCAGGCCACCGATCAGAATGGCGATAGAAGAAAGGTTAGCAAATCCGCACAGCGCGAAAGAGATAATTGCTTTGGTATGGCCGGACAGCACCTGCAGGCCCGCCGCAGCCACTTCGGCATCATCCTTCAGGTAAGCGCCGAAGTTCAGGTAAGCAACGAACTCGTTGATGATCAGCTTCTGGCCGATAAACGATCCGGCCACCATCGCCTCGCTCCACGGCACGCCAATCAGCCAGGCTACCGGGGAGAACACCCAGCCCAGCATCAGCTCCAGCGAAAGCTGCGGATAATTGAACCAGCCGCCGATACCGGAAAGCATCCCGTTCAGCAGGGCAATCAGCGCCACAAACGCCAGCAGCATCGCCCCGACATTCAGCGCCAGCTGCATCCCGGAGGCTGCGCCCGAGGCCGCCGCATCCAGCACGTTAGCCGGGCGATCTGGGTCGTTTTTCATCGACTCCAGCTCCGGCGTGTCGTTCGGGGTTTCCGTTTCAGGCAGCATTATCTTGGCAAACAGCAGCCCGCCCGGTGCGGCCATAAAGGATGCGGCAATCAGGTATTCCAGCGGCACGCCCATCTGCGCGTAGCCCGCCAGCACGGAGCCCGCCACGGAGGCAAGACCACCGCACATCACGGCAAACAGCTCAGAGCGAGTCATGGTCGAGATATAAGGGCGAACCACAAGCGGCGCTTCGGTTTGGCCAACGAAAATATTCGCCGTCGCCGACAAGGATTCAGTGCGCGAGGTTTTCAATACCTTACGCAGGCCGCCGCCGAGAATACGGATCACTAACTGCATCACGCCGAGGTAGTAAAGCACGGCAATAAGCGAGGAGAAGAAGACGATGATCGGCAGGACGCGCAGCGCAAAGATAAAGCCGCCGCCGCCAAAGACTTCAAACATTTTGTCAGACACCAGCCCGCCAAACAGGAAAGAAATCCCTGAATTGCCGTAGGCGATGACATTAGCCACCCCTTCAGACATCGCGAGCAGGACTTTACGCCCGACCGGAACGTAAAGGATCAGCGCCCCGATACCGATCTGGATAAGCCACGCGCCAATGACGGTGCGCAGGTTGATCGCTTTGCGGTTGCTGGAAAGTAAAACGGCGATCAGCAGCAATGCCACCATGCCGATCAATCCCATGAGTATTTGCATACAGTATCCCTGTGTATCAACTGGAAAGATTCGGGCTTTAGCAGCCCCTTTTTAGCGCGCGGATTATAACCACAGGGGCGAGAAAAGTGCCGGAGCAATCACGTGTAGGGCGAAATGTATAGAAACATTTACATAGCAAGGTGATGAATATCACACTTTGAGGGCGACTCATTAGAAGGCGAATAATTCGTCTGCGTTGTTTTTCAAGGCATTAGCAATGATTTCTGCGGGCTCCGGGCGTAATTCACACAGCGCATCGAAGACCCTGGCGGCACGTTCCGGCCGGTTGGGCTGCCCCTGCCAGCCGTTCAGCGGCATATCCGGCGCATCGGTTTCCAGCAACAGCGATGAAAGCGGCAAACGGGCCATCACATCCCGGGTTTTGCTGGCTCGCGGATAGGTGATGGTGCCACCGACGCCAATGCGATAGCCCATTGCAATAAACCGTTCCGCCTGCTGTAAGCTGCCGGCAAAACCATGCACCACGCCGGTTCTGGGCAGGCTGTGGCGCTTCAGGTGCAGCGCCAGCTTGTCGTGGGTACGGCGGGAGTGAAGCAGCACCGGCAGATCGTAACGCTTTGCCAGCTTCAGCTGCTCGCTAAGGATAAACTCCTGCCTGTCGAGCTGCGGATCTTCGCGATAAAGATCCAGCCCAATCTCGCCGATGGCGATCAGCTTCTCCGGCCTTTGCCGCAAAAGATCCTCCAGCGCGGCCAGCCCCGTATCATCATGCTTTTCAATCACAATCGGATGCATACCCAGGGCGGCATAAAGCGCCGGATAATTCTGCGCCAGCGCGAGCACGCGATTGAAACGCCCCGCTTCTATTGCTGGCACAATGATTTTACGAACCCCGGCCTCAGCGGCCAGCGCGAGGCTGTGCTCTTCATCCCCGGTGAAGGGGGGAAAATCAAAGTGGCAATGGGTGTCGTAGAACGTAAAACTCACGCAAGATCCTCATTATCAAACGCCGCATCATTCGCCTGCAGGCCAGGGCTAATCGGCTTGACCAGCGATTCGTTTGCCGCCGCAACTGGAGGAATAACCAGCGGGCCGGGCGTATTAATGCGCGGCAAATGACGCCTTAACGGCGGCTTAGCCACCAGCAGTTTGCCAATGGTGGCCAGGAAATAGCGCCCGCACAAGCGCCCCGTTTGATAATCCGCCGTTAATGAAGGCAGGCGGCTACCGAGCGCGCTGCTTAATAGCGCTTTCGGGGGGTAAATCTCAAAGATTCGCAGTTTACCAGGCGGCTTCTCAATGAAGCTTTGGATTTCACGGTAGCTTTCCTCGTGGTGCTGCACCAGATTCAACAGCGGCTGCAGGCTACTGTCGCCCAGCCAGCGTTCCATATGTTTGAACCACTGCGGCGTGTAGTACATCTGTGAAGGTACGGTGCGAATGACCACCAGCGTATCTGCCCCGCGATTAACCGCTTCCCGCACCGGCACCGCATCGCTGATGCCGCCGTCCTGATAGCTGACGCCGTCAATATCCACGCCTGAGCGGTAAAAACCGGGAATGGCGCTGGAGGCTTTCAGCAAATTTAGCCAGGTATCCGTGGTCGGCGAAAAGTAATTCGCCGCATAGTCATCACTGCGGCAGGCGCACATAAAGAACTCTTTTCCCTGTTCAAACAGCGGGTCGGCACTGGACATCGACAGCGGCAGTCTGGCGGCGGTCGACTCAATCAGCCAGTCGAGATCGATCAGATGCCCTCCGCGCGCAAAGCGGAGCGGATTGAAGAAATCCCTCGTCGTCGTAAAGCGCGTGATGACGCGACGCGCGTATCCCGGCTGGTTACAAACGTAAGCGGAAAGATTCTGCGCCCCGGCAGAGGTACCAAGGAACAGTTCAAAAGGGTTGAATTCCGCGCGCATAAACTCGTCCAGAACCCCAGCCGTAAAGATCCCGCGCTGCCCGCCCCCTTCACAAATCAGAGCGAGTTTTCCAGGACGAAAAGGTTTAGTCGCCAGCGGCGCAATATTGCCGAGCGTTACGGGTATACGATTTCCCACCTGCTTTCCTGAATTGCTGTTGTTGTGAATTTCTACCCTATACCCATAGCGCGCTAAGTAAAACGGCGAAAGCCAGTCACGAGGACTGGCTTAAGGTTGCTGACAAAGCGGGAAAAGGCGTGGTTCTTCCCTCTTTATGGTGAGCAGCCGAAAATCAATGAATTGATTTTCCTGTTTTTTTTAACGAGCCGTCTGGTCGTTCTTTTCTGTCGACAGCGGTTTGTCGACACTATAAAGCCAGTCACGAGGACTGGCTTTTCTTTTGTATCGGCATGTTACTCAATGAGCGTTGCTAAGGACGTCTGCGCCCCATAAACAGGCTGACCAGGAACAGAATGATCCCGACGATAAAGACAATTTTTGCAGCACCTGCTGCGGTACCCGCCAGACCACCGAAGCCCAGGGCCGCAGCGATCAACGCTATTACCAGAAAAATAATGCCCCAACGAAACATAGACTCTCCTTAAGCATAGTGAATCTTATCGCTTCTTCACGGGCGCCGAATGGCTAACCCGCAGGCGATAATGTGTAAGGGTGGTGCTTATGGCTTCCCGGCACGCGTCCAGAAAGCCATTTCGGGTGCTGCTTTACTTCACTTTCAGATCGTTTTTAACGCTTTTCACGCCTTCAACAGCTTTGGCAATGCTTTCAGCCTTCTCAGACTGAGCGGCGGATTTCACCTCGCCGGACAGCTGAACCACGCCGTCAGTGGTTTCTACTTTGATATGGCGCGACGGCACAATGCTGTCGGCCAACAATTTCGCTTTGATCTCGCTGGTCGTGGCCGCATCACCGGCATAGCCTTTCACCGACTGTGTTTTCACATCGCGAACGTGAAGTTTGTCGCTCACCGAGGTTACGCCTTCCACTTTTTTCGCCGTGGCGACGGCCTGCTCGGCCTGAGCCTGGCTCTCAACAAAACCGCTCAGGGTGACCACTTTATTGTCGGTTTTGACCGAAATATCGGTACTTTTGATATTTTTATCGTCAACCAGGGCTGCTTTGACTTTCGCTGTGATGCCGCTGTCGTCCATGAAATTACCGACTTTCGTCATGGAGCTATCGATTTTTTTCCCTGCACTATCGGCGGTAGATTCCGTTTTATTAAGCAGAGTGTCTTCCGCAAAGGCGCTGGTGCTTGCCAGTACAGAACCCAACACAACCGCCAGCAGAGTTTTTGAAATCTTAGTCGTAGTCATCGATTAATTCCTGTAGGTTTGCTCATCATTTGAGCTTTCTCGCTTCCCGTAAGCTGAAAAAAATCAGCTATTAATATTGAGATGACATGAGAAACGCCAACAAGACACCAGGAAATGATTAATTCCCGGAGCTTTCATCCAATAAAATTGTCATCACTTTGTTAAATATAGATCACAATCATAAAAGTGCATGACGTGTTGATGGAAAAATCAGCAATGACGCAGGATTCGCGGGAAATTAAGAGGATTCTGCAAGGGATTAAAAAGACAGGGAAAGTGAGAAGAGCGCGGCGAACGCCGCGCTCTGGCTGATAATTAGTGCTCGCGCGTTTTACGGAAGGTCACGTCAGGGTAACGTTCCTGGGTAATGTTCAGGTTTACCATCGTTGGGGCGATATAGGTCAGGTTGTCGCCGCCATCCAGCGCTAACTGAACTTCGTTTTTACGTTTGAATTCTTCAAACTTCTTAACGTCATTCCCTTCAACCCAACGCGCCGTCGCCACGTTGACCGATTCGTAAATCGCTTCCACGTTGTACTCGCTTTTCAGACGAGCAACGACCACATCGAACTGCAGAACCCCAACCGCACCAACAATAAGGTCGTTGTTGGCAATAGGACGGAACACCTGTACCGCGCCTTCTTCAGACAGCTGCACCAGGCCTTTAAGCAACTGCTTCTGCTTAAGCGGATCGCGCAGGCGAATACGGCGGAACAGTTCCGGGGCGAAGTTCGGAATACCGGTAAACTTCATCATTTCGCCCTGGGTAAAGGTGTCGCCGATCTGAATCGTGCCGTGGTTGTGCAGGCCGATAATATCGCCCGGATAGGCTTCTTCCACGTGAGAACGATCCCCGGCCATAAAGGTCAGCGCGTCAGAAATAATCACGTCTTTCCCGATACGCACCTGGCGCAGCTTCATGCCTTTTTCATACTTACCGGACACCACGCGCATAAAGGCGACGCGGTCACGGTGTTTCGGGTCCATGTTGGCCTGGATCTTAAAGACGAAACCGGTGAACTTCTCGTCCGCCGCATCCACCAGACGCGTGTCGGTTTTACGCGGCATCGGAGCCGGCGCCCACTCAACCAGACCATCCAGCATGTGGTCGACGCCGAAGTTGCCCAGCGCGGTGCCGAAGAATACCGGGGTGATTTCACCGGCCAGGAACAGTTCATGGTCGAATTCGTTGGAAGCCCCCTGCACCAGCTCCAGCTCCTCACGCAGTTGCAGAGCAAGATCTTCCCCGACGGCTGCGTCGAGTTCTGGGTTGCTCAACCCTTTCACGATGCGCACTTCCTGGATCGTGTGGCCTTTACCGGTCTGGTAGAGGTAGGTTTCATCTTTATAAAGATGGTAAACCCCTTTGAACAGCTTGCCGCAGCCGATTGGCCAGGTGATTGGCGCGCAGCCAATCTTCAGCTCGCGCTCAACTTCATCCAGCACTTCCATTGGATCGCGAATGTCACGATCCAGTTTGTTCATGAAGGTGATGATCGGCGTATCGCGCAGACGGGTAACTTCCATCAGCTTACGGGTACGATCTTCTACGCCTTTTGCGGCATCGATAACCATCAGGCAGCAGTCAACCGCGGTCAGGGTACGGTAGGTATCTTCGGAGAAGTCTTCGTGCCCCGGAGTATCCAGCAGGTTGACAAGGCTGTCGCGATACGGGAACTGCATCACCGAGGTGGTGATCGAGATCCCACGCTGTTTTTCCATCTCCATCCAGTCGGATTTGGCGTGCTGGCTTGAGCCACGGCCTTTTACCGTCCCGGCGGTCTGGATAGCCTGTCCGAACAGCAGCACCTTTTCGGTGATGGTCGTTTTACCGGCATCCGGGTGAGAAATAATGGCAAAAGTGCGGCGTTTAGCCACCTCTTGCAGATAAGGAGACACAGTCATAATTACATCTTCTGTAAGTGCGTGCGGCCTTGAGCCACGCGGCGAGTGAACGTTATTTGGCGGCTATTTTACCCATCATTGCGGGTTTAACAATCAACAATCATGGCTTACACAGCAGTTGCTCCAGTTCACTTAGCGAGGTGACCTGCCAGGTCGGTTCAATGCCTTCCGGCGCGGTGCGCCCGTGGGCGTTAAGCCAGCAGGTTGCTATCCCGGCGTTGATACCGCCCAGAATGTCAGATTCTGCCGTGTCGCCGACCATCAAAACGCGGTCGCGCGGCGGCTGGTTCATCTGCTCGAAGGTATAGTCGAAAATGCGGCGATCGGGTTTGGCTACCCCTACCTGCTCGGAAATCACCAGCAGGTCGAAATAGTCACGCAGGCCGGTGCGCTCGAGGCGAGTCTGCTGCAGAGCGGTAAAGCCGTTGGTAATAATGCCAAGTTTAGCCTTGCCCTTCAGCGCATTCAGGAGAGAAACCGCCCCGGGCAGCGGGGCGCAAATTTCAGCCATGGCGGATAAAAACGCATCGTTCAGCTCTGCTGACGGCACATTCAGCCGCCCTGCCCAGTCCTCAAAACGCCTGAGCTGCAGCTGCAGCGCGGTAATCGCCCCGTTCTGGTAGTCGACCCACAGCGGCTTGTTTACCGCCTGGTACTCCTGGAAATCATCTGCGGTAAAGGTCACGCTGTAATCGAGAAACATGCGCTGCAAACCGCCGAACGCGTCAAAGGTAAACAGCGTTTCGTCCGCATCGAATAAAATCCAGTCCCAGTTCATCCACACACCTTTTAAAAATTAACCAAGGGGGAGCGCCATCACGATCGCGTCTTCCCGACCTTCTTTTGCAGGATAATAATTGCGACGCACCGTCGCTTCGTTAAAGCCCAGGCTTTCGTACAAGGTTCTCGCCGCAACGTTAGAGGCACGCACCTCCAGCCACAGCGTAAAGACATCCCGTTTTTCAAGCTCGACAATAAGATGCTCAAGCAGCGCTTTCCCAAGCCCTTGCCGCTGATACGCTGGATCAACCGCAATGTTGAACAGCGTGGCTTCATCGAGAATGACCTGCGTCACCGCAAAAGCGGCAAGTTTGCCGTCAACGTCCAGCCGCAAATTGAAATAGCGTTCGCCCTGATTGCTGGCAAAGGTTTTTTCACTCCAGGGAAAAGCATGACTGCGCAGCTCAATGGCATACGCGTCCGCCAAATCATTCGGCGTCAGGGAAGAAATCGTGTTCATGTTCGCAAATCTGTTGCCACAGCGCCTGTCGCGCGTTGCCATTGTGATAAAGCTCGTCAAGCGCAGGGGACGCAAGCTGCGCGCCGCTGAGCGTCAGCGGCTGCTCAACGCCCAGGCGCCAGCTATTGCAGCGGCTGTCAGGCGGCATCATTGCCGCGCGGTCCGGCGTCAGTTGCATTACTTGGTCGGGGCTTAACGCTATGCTGCGTAAAATGTCCTTCACCAGCGGATCGCTCAAGGCTGGTAGCGTCTCAGCCACCATCACTAAACGCACGCCCGCGGGCAAAGAAACCGCAATTTCGCCCTGTAAAGCCGTCGGACGGCGCAGCACCCACTGGGTAATACCCAGTTGCTGTAACTGCCAGTCGCGTCGGGAAGGGGAAGTCATAGCGAAACCTGTTGAGAGCGTAATTCGGGCGGCAAATATAGCAAATTCATCGAATCCACGCCATTAAAGCTCTATAATCCACGCTCTGATTTTCCAGGAGCTATTTGATGAGTGCGTTTACCCCGGCGAGTGAAGTACTGCTGCGCCACAGCGATGATTTTACCGAGAGCCGTGTGTTGTTTGCCGGTGACATGCAAGACGACCTGCCGGCGCGTTTCGACACCGCCGCCAGCCGCGCCCACACCCAGCAATTCCACCACTGGCAGGTATTAAGCGCGCAGATGGGTGAGAACGCACAATATGGCCTGGTGGTCAGTGCGGATGACATTGCCGACAGCAATACGCTTATCTACTACTGGCCGAAAAACAAGCCAGAAGCTCAGTTCCAGCTGATGAATATTCTGTCGCTGATGCCGGTTGGCACCGATGTTTTTGTCGTCGGCGAAAACCGCTCTGGCGTGCGTAGCGCAGAGCAAATGCTGGCTGAAATTTGCCCGCTGACAAAAATCGACAGCGCGCGCCGCTGCGGTCTGTATCATGGCCGCCTTGAGCAGCAACCTGCGTTTGATGAAAACAGCTGGTGGGGTGAATACCCTCATGAAGGGATGACCGTGAAAACCCTGCCGGGCGTCTTTAGCCGCGACGGTCTGGATACCGGCAGCAAACTGCTGCTTTCCACGCTGACGCCGCACACCAAAGGCAAAGTGCTGGATGTTGGCTGCGGCGCGGGCGTCCTGGCGATTACTCTCGCCAGCCACTCGCCAAAAGTTCGCCTCACGCTTAGCGACGTTAGCGCACCGGCGGTCGCCGCCAGCCGCGCAACGCTTGCCGCTAACGGCTTTGAAGGGGAAGTGATCGCCAGTAACGTCTACTCGGAAATCAACGGCCGTTTCGACATGATCATCTCCAACCCGCCATTCCACGACGGGATGCAAACCAGCCTCGATGCAGCGCACCAGCTTATTCGCGGTGCAGCCCGCCATCTGAATATGGGTGGCGAATTGCGCATCGTGGCGAACGCCTTCCTTGCCTACCCGAACGTGCTGGACGAAGTATTTGGTAGTCATGAAGTTATTGCTCAAACCGGCCGCTTCAAAGTTTACCGCGCCGTCCTGACCCGGGCGGGTAAAAAGCGCTAATCGCGTTAAGGTGCCGCTTTTTGCATCAGTCGGAAAAGCGGCATCAAATTAAGTGTTGACGAAGCTCAGAAAACATCTAGAATGCGCCTCCGTGGTTGTGATACTTCGGTATTACAGGTATGCGAAGGTGGCGGAATTGGTAGACGCGCTAGCTTCAGGTGTTAGTGTTCTTACGGACGTGAGGGTTCAAGTCCCTCTCTTCGCACCAACACAACCACGAAAGATATCGTTCGCACTGCGCGAAGGTGGCGGAATTGGTAGACGCGCTAGCTTCAGGTGTTAGTGTTCTTACGGACGTGAGGGTTCAAGTCCCTCTCTTCGCACCAATGCGAAGGCGATATCAAAACTCTTCAGATGCAAATCTGAAAACTGTGCGAAGGTGGCGGAATTGGTAGACGCGCTAGCTTCAGGTGTTAGTGTCCTTACGGACGTGAGGGTTCAAGTCCCTCTCTTCGCACCACTTCTTATGAAGTGACCCGCTTTATCTCCCCCAGCTCGTTTATCTCATCGATCCCAAATTCATCACAATCAACAGCAATCCGCTGGCAAATGCTACGCACGATGGCAGTAAAACAAAGTGTCTTAACGTTTTATGGTAGAGCATCAATGCCGTGGCAAGCAGCCCGATAACCACCAGCACGCGCCACTGACTGAAACTGAGATCCAGGCAGGCAAGCAGCGCCACGGCAAGCCCCGCCACCATTACACTCCAGCCACTTTCGAGTCGTCGTTGCAGCATTTTCACGCCCTATTATGATAATGATAACCAATATCATATGATAAATTTTCTCAACTGTCAGCGTAAAAACGTGCGCGACCTATAGCTGAAATAGCCAGGGTTGACGTGTCATTTAATGACAGATTTTCAGTAAGGTGATAGATTGAGCGCCGGCTTTAGTTTGCCTTATAAAAATTCCAATAGTTGCCAGAAAAGTCGATAACTCGCTTTTCATTAATACGACACACACAACACCTGACGCGCTTACCCAAGACACAATCGTTCTATGACAGCCCAAACCTGGCGAGCCTTACTCAAAGCAAAGCAGCTGCTTTCTTTACGTTTATTTTTGCTGCTCAACGCCCTGGCAGCCGCTTTTTCTATTCTCTTTCCGCTCTATTCGACAGTGCGCATAACGCCGCCCGTTGTCGCCATTCTACTGATGAGCCTGGCCTTGCTTGCCTGGCAGATGTGGAATAATAAGCAGCTGATTAACCTGAATATTATCTCGTTATTTTTCGGGTTATTATGGGCGGTGCATATTTTCATTAAAAACGCGGCCATCGCGGACCTGGACACCTCATTTCTGGTAATTAGCCTGATGTCGGTGCTTTTTATTGGCGCGATTGCATTTATTAATAATATTGTGGCTTTCCTGCTGCACAGCCTGCCCGTGGCGCTGGTCGTACTTTGGCTGGGTAATGTTGACCAATGGCTGAGGGTAATTTATTCCATTGCGCTGCCCGCTATCGGGATCGCTATTCAGCATATTATTCAGAAACGTAATGACCGTTTCACCCAGCGGCTGATGAATAAACTGCTTGAAGAAAAAGAGACACTGACCGATCTCAGCATGCTCGATCCTTTAACCGGCCTGTACAACCGCCGCGGCTTTCAAAACCGCCTCGAGCACATTCAGGCCTCCGGCAGCGGCAGCCACTTCGTTTTGCTGCTGGATATCGACCACTTCAAGTCGTACAACGACCACTACGGCCATGCGATGGGCGACCAGGCGTTGATCCGGGTCTCGGCAGCGATTCGCGATGCCGTGCGTTCAAGGGATCTTGTCACGCGCTACGGCGGGGAAGAGTTCATGATTATGCTCACCAACATCGACGCGGAACGTGCGATGCAGTCGGCGGAAAGGATCCGCCAGCGCGTTTTCGATTTGGACATCCCGCATATGTTTAATACCCAGGTCGCGACCAACGTTACCGTCAGTATCGGGCTTGCGCCATTCACTGAAGGCAGCATAGACGATGCCCTGAGCCTCGCGGATAAAGCGCTTTATCAGGCCAAAAACCGAGGAAGAAACAGCATCCTGACCAACGAAATGCTCGCCGTGAATTAACCCGGCGAGACGCGCCAGATCGCAAAAACAGCCATCACCGAGCGGTGGCGGTGAATTCACCTTGCCAGAGATTTCGCTCACCGTTAGTATTGCTAATCATTATCATTTAGATTACTCCCTGACGAAAGTATGGCGCTTCACTCCCTCCAGCTCAGCGATGACAGCGGTTGCTTTGTTCTTCCCTGGTCCCCAGCGACAGGCCCGCAGGCAGATTCGCTGCGGGAGTATTTTGCCGCGCACCGCCCGTACTTCAACGACATCATCAAATTAAACGAACAGGCTCCCGCCACGGCAATGACGCTAAGCGAGTGGCAGCGTCCCACCACGCTAACCTCCCTGATGGCGACCTACGGCGACCATATCTATCGTCACCAGCCTGAACTTACCCGCGAGCACAAACCGCTGAAGTCTTTGTGGGCGCAATGGTACATCGGCCTGCTGGTGCCACCGATGATGATGGCGCTGCTGACTCAGCCTAAAGCGCTGAATATTGCCCCCCAGCATGTGCGGGCCGAGTTCCACGAAACGGGCCGGGCAAAATGCTTCTGGATTGACGTGACTGAAGATTGCCGGGCAAGCGAGCTGCCGCTCCATCTGCGGCTAGAGCAGTTTATCGTTGAAGGTTTGATGCCGGTCGTAGCGGCGCTGGAAGCCAGCGAAGAGATCAACGCCCGGCTTATCTGGAGCAACACCGGCTACCTGGTGAACTGGTTCTTCGGCGAGCTAAAACCACTTCTGGATGAACAGAGCCTGGCGGCGCTGGTGCAGACCTGTTTCTTTGAAAAACAGCTTTCATGTGGCCGGGAGAATCCACTCTACCGCACGGTCATTTCGCGTGAAGGCATTCTGGTCAGACGCACCTGCTGCCAGCGTTATAAGCTGCCTGACGTCCAGCGCTGCGGCGACTGCACTCTGAAATAGCAAGCGGCGGGGAAATAGCAAACGGCGGGTTTCCCCGCCGTTCTTCATTCCGCTAAACCATTAAGCCAGCTGTTGGCTCCCTTCCTCGCTCGCTCTCTGAGCTTCTTCTTTCTCCTGCTCCAGCAGCTGCTTCTCGTACACTTTGAAGAACGGGAAGTAGATGATGGACGACACGCAGGCCAGCAGAATCACCAGAATTGCGGCACGGAAGTCCCAGCCCAGCGCCCAGGCGGCACCGATTGGCGCAGGCGCGGTCCACGGTACCACGGAAATCACGCGACCAATCAGATCCAGCTTCATCGCGCCCCAGGCCAGCACGGCGTTGACCATTGGCGCCAGCAGGAAAGGAATAAAGAATACTGGGTTCATCACAATCGGCGTCCCGAAGATCACCGGTTCGTTAATGTTAAAGCAGGTTGGCACGATGCTCAGGCGGCCAATGGAACGCAGGTGGGCAGATTTACTGCGCAGGTAGCAGATAACCAATCCCATCGTTGCCCCGGAACCGCCGACCACGATGAAGAAGGTCCAGAACGCTTCCATAAAGATATGCGGCAGAGGCGCACCGGCAGCCAGCGCGCCCTGGTTAAGGCCCAGGTTGGTCAGCCAGAACATCTGCAGCATCCCGGAGACAATCGCCGCCCCGTGGATACCCGCAAACCACAACAGGTGAGCAATCAGTACGGCAAGGAGAATTGCCGGCAGAGAATCCGCCGCGGACACCAGCGGTTTGAACAGCGCCATAATGGCCTGAGGGATCAGCATATCGAACTGGGACTGAATAAACAGGCTCAGCGGATACAGCGTCAGCACCACAACCAGCACCGGGATCAGCAGATCAAAGGAGTTTTTGATCATCGGCGGCACCTGGTCCGGCAGCTTGATGCCGATATTATGCGCCTTCAGGAAACGCATCATCTCTACGCAGTAAATCGCCACCAGGATTGCGGTGAAGATCCCGGTGCCGCCAAGGCTGTCCACCGGCAGCGTGCCTTTGGTTTTCGGGGCCGCAACCACCAGGAAAGCCATCAGCGACAGCATGGCGCACATGAAAGGATCGAGCCCGTGCGATTTAACGTAGTGTTTACCCAGGTTGTAGGCGATCGCCGCACAAATGTAGATAGACATGATGCCCATCGTCATATCAAACGGCGTTAAAATCTGCCCTTCAAATTGCTTCGCCAGGTCGAGCCAGGCGCGAGCAAAGCCCCATGTCGTGGTGGGCGAAAACGGGGGATAAGCAAAAACCAGCAGGAACGAGCCGACAATCATGAATGGCATCGCAGAAATAAAGCCGTCGCGAATGGCCATCACGTGACGCTGGGAAGAAATGCGGCCAGCTATCGGGCTAACGTAGTTCTCAACAAACCGAAAAATTAAATTAAAAGCAGCATGGTTGGAAGACATAGTGGCTCTCCTGTCAGGCTATCAACGCGAGTGCGTCGGCGAGAATTCTGTCGCCGCGCATCATTCCGTAATCCATAGAGTTAATGACCGTGACCGGGATCCGTTTGGGCGCGGCCTGAGCCTTAAAATCTTCCAGACGGTATTTGATCTGCGGACCGAGTAAACAGCAATCAAATTCAGGCATAACATCCGTGAACTCTTCGATACCCACCGCCTTGATCTCAACCTCAATCTGTTGATCCTGGGCGGCCTGTTTCATCCTGTTCACGACCATACTGGTAGACATACCAGCGGCACAGCATAAAAGGATACGTTTCATAGACGACTCTTATTATTAGGTACAGGGGGTGGTTACAGAATTCAGTATTCCTCGCGGAATTTATTACTGCAACCGGTTACTGCAACCGGTTTCAGTGATTGTGAAGGAGATCCAGAAATTTCTGACAAGGCGGGTATGAGATAAGTATAAGCGGTTTACAGAAAGCACAAGCTTATGCGAAATTATTTGCCACCTGGATCAGGAGAAAATCATGAGTTTGCAGTCCGTGCGGCAATTCTTCGCCGACCATGCCCCCGATATAGACATCATCGAGCTAAACCAAAGCACCGCTACCGTCGCGCTTGCCGCCGCCGCCCACAATGTGGCCCCCGGACAAATAGCCAAAACGCTCTCATTAAAGGTCAAAAACGACATTATTCTGATCGTCGCGAAGGGCGATGCTCGTCTTGATAATAAGAAACTTAAAGAAGCATTTGGCTCTAAAGCGCGCATGCTCAGCAGCGATGAAGTGGTGAACTGGACCGGGCATCCGGTCGGCGGCGTTTGCCCGTTCGGCCTGGAAAACCCGCTGGCGGTGTTCTGCGACATCTCACTCCGCCAGTACGATGAAGTGCTGCCCGCCGCAGGGGCCATTCACAGCGCCGTCCGCATTTCACCTGAACGCATGGCCGAACTCACCCACGCCAAATGGGTGGACGTCTGCCAGTAATTGCCGTCTAAGTGACGCAAAGCTTGATCTGACGCGGCTAATGAAGCGATGCGCTCATGTTAAATGGATAAACGTTAAGCGCATTTCCTTCTCTTTAGTCAGGATCAAGCATGCAGCCAGATGTTGCTTCCCAGCGGGACGTCACTCGTTTATGTATTCAATGCGCGCTCTTTTTACTGCAGCACGGGGCAGAAAGCACGCTGGTCGAGGAGCTTTCAACCCGCCTTGGCAAAGCGCTGGGGATGGACAGCGTGGAAAGCTCAATCTCCGCTAACGCCATTGTACTTAGCACCATTAAAGACAATCAGTGCCTGACGACTACCCGCAAAAATAACGATCGCGGGATCAACATGCACGTCGTCACCGAAGTACAGCACATCGTGATCCTCACCGAACACAAGCTGCTGGATGCCAGGGACGTTCTCAAACGCTTCGAACACATCAAACCGCTGCGTTACCCACGCTGGCTGGTTGTCCTGATGGTGGGTCTTTCCTGCGGCTGTTTCTGCAAACTGAACAACGGTGGCTGGGACGGGGCGTTTGTCGCCTTTGTCGCCAGCTCACTGGCGATGTATGTCCGCCAGCTGCTCACCCACCGCCAGCTTCATCCGCAGATCAACTTCTGCATCACCGCGTTTGTCGCCACTACCGTTTCGGGCCTGCTTATCGCCAAAGGCCCATTTGCCGCCACTTCCAATATTGCGATGGCCGCGAGCGTGTTATTACTCGTCCCCGGTTTCCCGCTGATTAACGCCGTGGCCGACATGTTTAAAGGCCACGTTAATACCGGGCTTGCTCGCTGGGCGATGGCCAGCCTGCTCACGCTGGCAACCTGCATTGGCGTGGTGATGGCAATGGCGGTATGGGGGCTAAGAGGATGGGCATAATCGAATTTCTTCTGGCCCTGCTTCAGGATATGGCGCTGTCTGCCGTGCCGGCGGTGGGCTTTGCGTTAGTCTTTAACGTACCTCAGCGCGCCCTGCCTTACTGTGGGCTTCTCGGTGCCATCGGCCACGGCTCGCGTATGGCGATGATGACGGCGGGTTTAAACATCGAGTGGAGCACTTTTCTGGCGTCGATTCTGGTCGGCATCATTGGTATTCAGTGGTCACGCTGGTATCTTGCTCACCCGAAAGTCTTTACCGTTGCGGCCGTCATTCCTATGTTTCCGGGGATCTACGCCTATACCGCGATGATCTCAGCGGTAAAATTGACGCACTTTGGCTACAGCGATCCGCTGATGATCCAACTGGTGACCAACTTCTTGAAAGCGTCATTTATCGTGGGGGCGCTGTCCATCGGGCTCTCTCTGCCGGGACTGTGGCTTTATCGCAAAAAGCCCCGGGTCTGATCGCACAGACGAAATCGCCGTAAAATAAAGTTTGCTATTTAATCGCGCGCTATCTATATTGAGAAACATGAAGAAGACATCCACCGAAACGAACGCCCTGCTGCTGGACAACCAGCTTTGCTTCGCGCTCTACTCCGCCAATCTGGCGGTGAACAAGCTCTACCGCCAGCTGCTTACGCCGCTGCAGCTCACCTATCCGCAATACCTGGTGATGCTGGTGCTGTGGGAGCAGGACGATGTCACGGTGTCGCAAATCGGCGAGCGTCTGTTTTTAGACTCAGCCACCTTAACGCCACTGCTAAAACGGCTTGAAAGCGCAGGGCTGCTGCTACGTCAGCGCTCCCGCGAAGATGAGCGTCAGGTGGCAGTCACGCTGACCCAGGAAGGGAAAGCGCTGCAGGAAAAAGCGCTGGGTATTCCAGACTCCGTGCGCTGTGCTTCTGCCTGTAGCGTAGACAGCATGATGGCGCTGAAAGCGCAGCTGGAAACTTTGCGCAGTAATTTAAATACGTAATAATTAATCGTCGATACTGTCGGCGATTTTTAAAACATCATATAAATCGCACGCTATTTTATAGCACATACTAAATGTAAGATGAGGAACCTGCCATGTCTTTAGAAAAAGTCGTTTACACCGCAAAAGCCAAAGCCACCGGTGGCCGTGAAGGTCGTGCAACCTCTTCCGACGGCGTACTGGACGTCAAACTGGGCCTGCCAAAAGAGATGGGCGGCGCGGGTGGCGAAGTCACCAACCCTGAGCAGCTGTTCGCGGCGGGCTACTCCGCATGCTTCCTGGGCGCGATGAAGTTCGTCTCCGGCCGCGATAAAATCTCCATGCCGGCTGACGCTTTCATCGAAGGTGAAGTCGGTATCGGGCCACTGCCAACCGGCTTCGGTATCGAAGCGAAGCTGAATATCCACCTGCCGGGGATGGACGCTGCCGAAGCGAAAAAACTGGTCGATGCGGCACACATTGTTTGCCCATACTCCAACGCAACCCGCGGCAACATTGATGTGACCCTGAACATCATCAACTGATGCTACAGCCGGGGAAACCCGGCTTTTTCTCCTGCCCCCACGGTTTAAGACAACTCTCAATCCCCCTGCTTCCGGCCAAAGCGCTATACTCACGCCTGAAATCTCCTGCACCGCAGGCAAACAAAGCGAGTATCACAAGATGAAAGCAAGGAATAAAACGCTCTGCGCAATGGCGCTGGCAGCAGCCTTTTTCGCGGGCCAGGCAACGGCTGCAAACTGGCAGGAACAACTTTCCAGCGCCGCCAATGAACTGACTAAAAGCGGCAATGCTACTACCACCAGCAATGGCGCTCAGACCGGCGGTCTGTCTCTCTCTTCACTGACCAGCCTGCTGAACGGCAACAGCAAATCTCTCAGCTCAAGTACGATGACCAATGCGGCTGGCGTGATGGAGTACTGCGCGAAGAATAAACTGGCTTCCGTCACCAATACCGACAACATTAAAAACCAGCTGATGACCAAGCTGGGGCTGGAAAGCAGCACCAAGCCTGCCGACAAGCAGGACTATAATCAGGGCCTGATGGGCTTACTGAACACGGCCAACGGCCAGAAGCTGGATCTGAACAGCATCGGCAACTCACCGCTGGCTGAAAAGGTGAAAACCAAAGCCTGCGATCTGGTGCTCAAACAGGGCATGAATTACCTGTCGTAACGGCACAAAAAAATGGCCTCTTGCTAAGAGGCCATTTGAGGTTGCTGACAAAGAGGGAAAAAGCGTGGTTTTTCCCTCTTTGTGGTGAGCAGCCGAAAATCAATGCATTGATTTTCCAGTTTATTTCTATGGCGACAGATTGCAGAATTTTATCCGCTTGGGGTTTGTCATCAGTCCGAAATGGCCTCTTGCTAAGAGGCCATTTTGTTTTAGTTTGCCAGCGAGCAGCTGTAGTCCAGCATCTCTTCCGCCGAACCCTGGTTCCCGCCCAGCAGCTGACGAGGGTTAGCCAACAGCACCACATCCCCCTTCGTTGTCACCACTCGCGCCAGGCCAAAGTTTTCCATCTCATCGCCCTGAGCCTTCACGTACTCCGCCAGCACGGTAAACGGATTCGCCTCTGCCGGGACTTTTCTCGCCAGATATTTATGGCCAAGGATCTCCGCACCAAACGGCTGCCACTGGTCACCGACTTTGTCGGCAAGCTGGTTAATGGATTGATACACCTCAGGGCGCAGGCAGGACAGGTGAATGTGCAGCTGGTTCTGAGAACGTCCGTAGCGAGAGTTGATCGCTAATACCAAATCATCGTCCCGAACCGCTTTTGTGGTTTCATCCAGCAGATAGTGGCGATTCTCCCAGGCATCCAGGAAGTAATTTGGCGCACCGTTTTCAAGGATTTTCGGGCTCTCGATACCGGTGATTTTGTCCGTCGGCATCAGCAAATTATGCAGCGGGCCTTTGGCATCTTTAAATACCAGGTAGCGCCCGGCCAGATCGACTTTCAGGCAAGGCGCTGGGGAGTGGTTCTGCTGCTGATTGGGAATGCACTGCTGGCTGATGATATTCCACAGAGCATCACTGTGGCGATGCAGCAGCCACAGGCGGATTGCGACGGCGGCCACCAGCAAAATCAGCAGCACAACCACCACGCGCAGGATCTTTTTCATGCCAGGTTTTCCTTGTAAAGTCAGAGTACTTTTCGTTGTTGTAATAGGCGGACAATAAGCTGGAAGCAGGCTTCTATTTGCGGCGCGAACGGCTCAGTGCTGCGCATCAATGCCACGGTGCGGCTCAGCGAAGGCTGCTGCAGATGAATCACTTTCAGCTCGGGGTCCTGCAAAAAGGTGGTGTAAAGCTGCGGTAAAATCGCCACCGCCAGCTGTGAGCGCACCAGTCCATAAAGGGTTTCAATAAAATCAACCTGATAGCGCGCATTCAGCGTCAGGCGCTGGCTTTCCGCCATCGCCGCGACCAGCCGGCTGATATTCCCTTTTGAAAACACCGCGATGTCCCGCTTCACCAGGCTTCGCCACGGCGCGTGGCTGGATTCTGCCAGAGGATCGTGACAGTTGACTACCGCCACGAAGGGATCTTCCTGCAGCGGATGGATCTCCAGCGTTTTGGGCACCGAGCTGTCCAGCGCCCCCAGGCCAAAGTCCAGCTGGCCGCTTTCAAGCTGGGCAATCAGCGCGTCATTGGTGCGGTCGTGAAACTCCACCCGCAGGCGAGGAAAAGCCTCTGCAATACGTTGAGGAATATCGGGAAATAAAAGGCTGCCGACCGAGGGCACCAGGCCTATGCGAAGCGTGCCGTCACCGCCGTCCTGGACAATGCGCTGCATGTCGTCAAACGCGCGCTGCGCGACGTTGAGCACGCGTTCGGCATGGGGCAGTAGCGCTGCGCCCAGGTCCGTCAGCGTCACTGCCGCAGCGGTTCTGTTAACCAGTTTCCCGCCCAACACGGACTCAATCTGCCGTAACGCGCTGCTTAGCGCGGGCTGGCTAATGGCCAGCCGGTTGGCGGTATCGGTGAAATGACGAAGTTTGGCCAGCGTCACAAAATACTGGATCTGTTTTAACGAGAGTGCGGGAAGGCGCTGCCAGGGTTCAGCCATTGGAGTATCAGGGTTGCCAGGTAAACGTTTGCCACAGGATAAACGTTTCTTATCGGCTGATAAATTAAATCATCTGGGCAAAGCGTATTCCCCTGCCTAGAGTAGCCGCCAGAGCCCCTGTTTTGGAACCTGTCATGACTCCTGCTGATTTACGTCGCCGCGCGGTGAAAGCCGCTCTCGGCGAAACGCCTTTCGACCTGCTGCTCATCAATGGTCGGATCGTGGATATGGCCACCGGTGAAATCCGTGAGGCGGATGTCGGTATCGTCGGTACGCTCATCGCCAGCGTACATCCACGCGGCAGCCGCGAAGATGCCGCCCAGACTCACGATCTCGCCGGAAACTATCTCAGCCCAGGGCTGATGGATACCCACGTCCACGTTGAAAGCTCCCACCTGCCGCCCGCGCGCTATGCGGAAATTGTCGTCGCCCAGGGCACCACAACGATTTTTTGGGATCCGCACGAGCTGGCGAACGTGCTCGGTATTGAGGGCGTGCGTTACGCCGTTGACGCCAGCCGCAACCTGCCGCTGCGCGTGATCTGCGCGGCCCCGTCCAGCGTGCCTTCAACGCCGGGCCTGGAAATGTCCGGCGCTGATTTTGCCGGGAAAGAGATGGAAACACTGCTTTCATGGCCGGAAGTGGCGGGCGTAGCCGAAGTGATGGATATGCACGGCGTGCTGAACGGCAGCGAAAGAATGCTGGGGATTCTTAACGCTGGCCTGGAAAGCGGCAAACTGATTGAAGGACACGCCCGCGGCCTGAATGGCGCGGGATTACAGGCCTACCTTGCCGCTGGCGTGACGTCAGATCATGAACTGACTTCCGCCGCCGACGCGCTGGAAAAACTGCGTGCCGGGCTGACCCTGGAGATTCGCGGGTCACATCCGTATTTGCTGCCAGAGATCGTCGCCACGCTGAACGGCCTGCCGCATCTGTCATCGCAGGTCACCGTCTGCACCGACGACGTGCCGCCGGACATGCTGCTGGCGAAAGGCGGTATCGTTGCCCTGCTGAACTTGCTCATCGAGCACGGCATGAAAGCCGAAGATGCTTTGCGCCTGGCCACGCTGAACGCCTCGCTGCGCCTGCAACGCCCGGATCTCGGCCTGATTGCCGCGGGCCGCACTGCCGACCTGGTGGTCTTCGATACGCTGGAAAAACTGAGCGCTCAAACCGTTTATGTCGCCGGGAAACTCATCGCGGAACAGGGAAAAATGTTGGAGCCCGTCGCGGCACCGTCCATCGTTCCCCCGCGAGACACCGTCCGACTTCAGTCGCTCAGCCCGAACGATTTTGTTCTCAAGGTGCCAGTGAATAATGGGCGCGCGCGCCTGCGCCACATCAAGGGTGCTCGCTTCACCCAGTGGAGCGAAGTCGAGGTGGAAGTCCGGCACGGCGAAGTTCAGGTCCCGGACGGCTTCAGCCTGATTTGGGTTCAGCATCGCCACGGTCGCCATGAGGCAAAACCACAGCTGGCGCTGCTTGAAGGCTGGGGTGAGCTGCGCGGCGCGATTGCCACTACCTATTCACACGACTCGCACAACCTCGTTGTCCTCGGCAGAGATCCGCAGGACATGGCGCTCGCCGCCAACGCGCTGATCGCCTGTGGAGGCGGGATGGCGCTGAGCCAGAACGGACAGATGCTGGCGAAGGTGGAAATGCCGATTGCCGGGATGCTCTCCGACCTGCCCGCCGCCGACCTGGCGCAGCAGTTTGCTCAACTCCGTGAATTGAGCAATAAAGTCGCCGACTGGGAGCCACCGTACCGAGTTTTCAAGGCCATCGAAGGCACCTGCCTGGCCTGTAACGCCGGGCCACATCTGACCGACCTGGGATTGACGGACGGCAGTACTCGCCAGATCGTCGACCCGCTTATTGAATGCCACGAACACCCGGCAGACGCACACACAACACATTAATCCGGAGAGCCAAGTAATGGCCGAAAATTCAGTGTCTCAGGCCGCCAGCGAAAGCTGGCTGGAGCGGCGATTCCAGCTTCGCAGCCGCCAAAGCAAAGTGAAAACCGAATGCCTCGCGGGCATCACTGGCTTTCTCGCCGCCGCCTATTTGCTGGTTGTTATCCCTGGCCTGCTGGCCGTGGGCGGGATGGATAAAGGCGCGGCAACCACCGGGACGATCGTTGTTTTTGTCCTCGGCACGCTGCTGATGGCGTTTTACGGCAACCTGCCGTTTATTGTCGGGCCGGGCATCGGCGGTTCGGTGCTGGTCGGCGTGACGCTTGCCGGGAGCGAGCATATTGGCTGGCAGATTGGCCTCGGCATCGCCTGCTGGTCAGGCATTCTGTTCTTTGCGCTTACCCGCCTTGGCCTGCGTGAAGTGGTCACGCGCTCGGTACCGCAGTCGATCAAGCTTGGGCTGACGGCCTCCATCGGCCTGTTTGTTGCGGTGCTGGGCTTCCGCAACGCCGGGCTGGTGCTCGCCAACGCCAAAACCAACGCGCTGGCGCTCGGTGACTTCACTTCTGCTGGCGCTGTCGTGGCGTTGTGCGGCCTGTTCCTGGCGATTGCGCTTCAGGCTCGCCGCGTGCCGGGAGCCATTTTATGGGCGATTCTGTTTGCCACTCTGGTCGGTATTCCTCTGGGCGTCACTCACCTGCCGCAGAGCTTTATCGCCATGCCGCACTCGCTGACGCCGGTGCTGGGGCACGTGGATATGCTCGGCGCGCTGAATATCGCCTTCCTGCCGTTCCTGTTTGTCTTCTTTGCCTCAGAGTTTTTCTCCACCATGGGCACGACGCTGGCGGTGGGTGGCGAAGCTGGCCTGCTGGACGAACATGGCAACATGCCGCACATCAACCGCCCGTTTATGGTGGATTCTATTGCCGCCGCGCTAGGCCCGTGGGTCGGCATTCCGGCGGCTACCGCGCTGATTGAGTCTTCAGCGGCGGCAGAAGCGGGCGGTAAAACCGGCCTCACCGCGCTGGCGGCAGCGGTAATGTTCCTGCTGATGCTGCTGTTTACCCCGGTGGCATTGATGATCCCGAAAGAGGCAACCGCGCCCGCGCTGATCCTTATCGGCCTGAACATGTTCAGCGGCCTGCGCAAAGTGGATCTGGGCAACTTCACCGAAGGTCTGCCGGTGCTGATGATGGTGATGATCACGCTTATCGCCAACAGCTTCGGGACCGGGATCGCTGGCGGCCTGCTGTTCTATATCATCATTAAGGTGATTGCCGGTAAATGGCGTGAAATCCCGGTGGGGCTTTACCTGCTGGCCATTCCGCTGGCGTACTACTTCGCTACGTTGGTGAAGCACTAGAAACAGAAAAGCCTCTCAAACGAGAGGCTTTTTTCTTAACGGCCAATTTAGCCGTTATTTTGAATCTTCTTGATGATATTGGTGGTGGAGCAGCCATCTTCGAAGTTCAGTACCATCACTTCCCCGCCGTTGGCCCAAACCTCTTTGCTCCCGGCAATCTGTTCTGGTTTGTAGTCGCCGCCCTTCACTAAACGATCCGGCAGGACTTCACCAATCAGGCGCTGAGGCGTGTCTTCTTCAAACAGTACCACCCAGTCCACCGCTTCCAGCGCAGCCAGCACAATCATGCGCTGATCCTGCGGGTTAACCGGCCGGGTTTCCCCTTTCAGGCGTTTGGTTGACGCGTCGCTGTTAACCGCGACAATCAGGCGGTCACCCAGCTTGCGCGCGTTGGCCAGATAGGAAACATGGCCCGCATGCAGAATATCGAACACGCCGTTGGTCATCACCACGCGCTCACCGCGCTTGCGGGCAGCGGCAACCGCAACTTTCAGCTCGGCTTCGGTCATCACGCCAAAACCCGTTTCCGCGCGACCGCGCACCGCGTTTTCCAGCTCGACCGGAGAAACGGTTGATGTCCCCAGCTTGCCAACCACCACGCCAGCCGCGGCATTCGCGAAGTAACAGGCTTCTTCCAGCGAGTTCCCCGCCGCAAGCGTTGCCGCCAGCACGCCGATCACCGTGTCACCGGCCCCGGTCACGTCATAGACTTCCTGTGCCTGAGTCGGCAGATGGAAAGGCTCAATGCCCGGCTGCAGAAGCGTCATGCCTTGCTCTGAACGCGTCACCAGCAGCGCCGACAGTTCATAATCGGCGATAAGCTTCATGCCACGTTCCACCAGCTCGGCTTCGGTTTTGCACTTGCCAACCACGGCTTCAAATTCTGAAAGGTTCGGAGTCAGCAGCGTTGCGCCACGGTAGCGCTCAAAGTCAGTCCCTTTCGGGTCGATGAGGACCGGGACTTTGGCAACACGTGCCAGGCGAATCATCTGCTGTACGGCCGCCAGAGCGCCTTTTGCGTAGTCGGAAAGCACCAGCGCACCAATCTGCGGCAGCGCCTGGCTGATACGTTCGTGCAGCGGCTCAGGATCGACGCCCTCAAACCCTTCTTCGAAGTCGAGGCGAATCAGCTGCTGGTTGCGGGACAGCACGCGCAGTTTGGTAATCGTCGGGTGAGTCGGAACAGAAACGAAGTCACACTTCACGTTGACCCCGGCCAGGCTCTGGCTGAGCGCGCGCGCCGCATCGTCAATGCCGGTCAGGCCAACCAGGCGAGAATTCGCGCCCAGCGAAGCAATGTTCATCGCCACGTTAGCCGCGCCACCAGGGCGTTCTTCGATGGTATCGACTTTCACCACCGGCACAGGGGCTTCCGGCGAAATACGGCTGGTTGGGCCGTACCAGTAGCGATCCAGCATCACATCACCAACCACCATGACGCCTGCACGGCTGTATTCGGGCAGCGTTACTTTCATTCCTGACTCTCCAGCGAGGGATAAAATTTTGCGCGGGATGATAACATAATTACTCTCCCGCGTGCGTTTGCGGCTCGCCAAGCCAGGTTTGCCAGCTCCGACGCACCTGCTCACGCTCTTTCACAAAGGCGTCCAGCGCAACGTGGCCCGGCAATTCCTGCAGCGCCAGATGGTGCAATTCATCCCGCAGCGTGACATAGGCATGCGTCAACGCTTTGGCCTCGGCTTCATCCATGATGTCGTTCTGCGCCATCAGTTCCAGGATGCGCACGTTATCGGACCAGCGGGTTAGCTTCGGCGCTTCGCTGGCATAGCGCAGCACCAGATATTGCGTAATAAATTCGATGTCGGTGATCCCACCCTCATCGGCTTTAATATCAAAGCGATCGCGGTGCTTATTGCCCAAATGCGCGCGCATTTTTTCACGCATCTCGCGCACTTCTACCTGCAGGGCTTCCCCTTCACGCGGCGTGCACAGGATCTCGCGGCGGATGGCGTCAAACTGGCGGTTAAGCGCCGGATCGCCGTACACCACACGGGCGCGAACCAGCGCCTGATGTTCCCAGGTCCAGGCTTCATTCTTCTGATAATCAGCAAACGATTCTGCGGTGGTGACCAGCATACCTGCCGCACCGGACGGCCTGAGGCGAGCGTCAACTTCGTACAAAATCCCGGTCGAGGTACGCGTGCTAAACAGATGCATGATGCGCTGCGCCAGGCGCAGATAGAACTGACGGCCATCGATTTCACGCTCGCCGTCCGTCATCACTTCCATCGGGCAATCATGCAGGAAAACCAGATCCAGATCGGAACTGTAGCCCAGCTCCCAGCCACCGAGTTTGCCATAGCCCAGCACGGCAAAGCCGCGCCCTTCTCTGTCCTGCAAATGACGAGGCTGGCCGTAGCGCGCCACCATTTGCGCCCAGGCACGCTGCACCACCGCATCGAGAATCGCTTCCGCAAGCCAGGTCAGATGGTCGCTGACCTTCATCACCGGCAAGGTGCCAGCGATATCGGCCGCCGCCACGCGCAGCATCTGCGCCTGCTTGAACTGACGCAACGCTTCCAGTTGCTGCTCTTCGTCTTCGTCCGGCACGCGCAGCAGATATTGACGCAGTTCGTCGCGATAGGCGTCCATTGCCGTGGGCTGATACAGCGTATTAGGGTCGAGCAGTTCATCCAGCAGCAGCGGATAGCTGGCAAGCTGCGCGGCAATCATCGGCGAGGCCGCACAGAGCGTAATCAGGTGTTTAAGCGCGCCGGGGAATTCACTTAACAGTTCCAGATAGGTTGTGCGGGTGAGGATCCCAAACAGCAGCGGCGTCAGACGGGAAAACGTCAGCGGCGCGTCGGCCCGGGAACAGACTTCACTCAGCAGGTGCGGCAGAAGTTGATCCAGCACCTGACGGCCACGTGGGCCAATGGTGCGCTTGTCGATCTCCTGCCGGAAATGGCTAACTTGCTTCAGTAACTCTGCCCGCGCCTCAGCGCTCAAATGACTCAGCACCGCCATGTTTTCATCGGCGTCCAGGGCGTCGATCCACAGCTCGCGCCAGCCTTCAGCAACTTTATCTTCACCGGCTTCCGGCTCATCGTCGCCAATCAGATCGTTAAAGACCTGACGCACGTCGTTCATATGCAGCTGCAGCGTTTGCTGCAGGGCTTCCCAGTCAGTCGCCTGCATCGCCCAGGCCAGCCGGGCACGGTTTAGATCGTCACCGGGCAAGGTCTGCGTCTGTTCGTCGTTGATGCTTTGCAGTAAGTTTTCCAGCCGACGCAGGTAGAGGTAAGCCGCACGCAGTTTCTGGGCATCTTCTTCCGGCAGCAGATGAAGCTGTTGAATGGCTTCCAGGGTAGGCAGCAGCGAACGGGACTGCAGAGAAGGCTCCCGGCCACCGCGGATGAGCTGGAAGACCTGCACGATAAACTCGGTTTCGCGAATGCCGCCGGCGCCGAGCTTAATATTGTCCGTTAGCCCACGGCGACGGACTTCGCGGGCAATCATGCCCTTCATGTTTCGCAGGGACTGAATCACGCTGAAGTCGATGTAGCGGCGGAACACAAATGGCCGCAGCATGTTGCGTAGCTCCTGGCTCCAGACATCGTCGTTGTCGCCCATAATCCGCGCTTTTACCATCGCGTAGCGTTCCCAGTCGCGCCCCTGCTCCTGGTAATAATCTTCCAGCGCGGCAAAGCTCAGTACCAGCGGACCGCTGTCGCCAAACGGACGCAGACGCATATCCACGCGGTACACAAAGCCGTCCTGCGTTGGCTGGTCGAGGACTTTAATCAGGCGCTGCCCCATGCGGGTGAAGAACTGGGCGTTATCCAGTTCACGGCGCCCGCCCTGGGTGGAGCCGTTTTCCGGCCAGGCAAAAATCAGGTCGATATCGGAAGAGAAATTCAGTTCGCCTCCGCCCAGCTTGCCCATGCCAAGGATCAGCAGCGGCTGCGGCTCACCGGCGGCGTTGCAAGGCGTGCCCCATTCGCGGCAGCAGGCCGCATAAAGCCAGTCACGGGCGGCAACAATTAGCGTTTCCGCCAGCACGCTCAGCTGCTGCAGCGTGCTTTGCGTATCCACCTGCTCCAGCGCCTGCGCCCAGGCGATACGCACCATGATACGGCGACGGAAAAACCGCAGCGCTTTCATCAATGCCGCTTCGTCGTGCACATCCTGCAGATCCTGCTGCAGCCAGGCGGCATAATGTTGCCATTCGTCAGCCGTAGGGGCGTCCTGCTGCAGGGTTTGCAGCCAGGCGGGATACGCCACCACGCTGTCACCAACAAAATCACTTATCGCCAGCACCGCGCGAGCTTCTTCGCTCAGTGTCAGGGAGTCAATCTCTTGCGGCAGGCGCGGCAAAAACGCCTGCAGGTGCTGCTGTAACAAAGGGGTCAGCGCCATCATGGTGGGTATCCGTTACCAGTCTATTATTTCCCGCTGTGCAGCCAGAAAGGCGCCTGCGAGATCGCTTCGTTTCGGTAATGCTCAATTTCTATGCGCTGGCGGGTAACAATGGCGTGACGCAACCCCTGCCAGTTTTCCAGCCACGGCTGGGTTTGCGCATCGCTGTACACCCCGGCCAGCAGGCGGATAGCATCCGTCTCACGCGCCAGACGCGGTAACTGGTCTGCGTATGCATCCCCCAGCGGGCGCTGGAACGTCTCTTTTAACTCAGCCGCATGGCGGGAAAGATGCGTATCCGCGAAACGTTTAAAGGAACTATCCAGCTTCGCGCGGCCTTTCTCATCAATGAACGGCTGCCACTGGCGCTCCACCAGCCAGCGGGTCAGCGCCAGCTTAGCGCTGCTCGCCTGCGCGCTATAGACAATCACTTCAGCTTTTTCGTCACCGGCAAAGCGTGCTTCGAGCGCAATCAGTTGCTCACGTAAGTGGGTGCTCGCTTTTCTTGGAATGATGCCGCCAAAAAGCGCGAGGGCATGGCGCACCAGGCCCACGGCGTCAATCACCTGCTGCTTAGCCGCTTTCACGCCGCTAAGCCATAATTCTTCATGGTACAGCCAGTGGGCGAGCGCCAGCTCCAGAGCACCTTCCAGCCCCTGCTCAACGTTGGCTTTAGCCGGCGGATACAGTACGCCCAGCGGTTTCACTTCGCGCACCGCATTGCCCTGGGCCAGGTGATAGCCCCGTGCCGCCTTGCTCAGGCTGCCCTGACGCAGGCCAGGTTCGGTGACCAGACTTTCCGCCAGGGCCAGTAAATCCGCCGTCTCACCGCTCAGCAGCTCAAGTTCAAGCTCGCAGATGGGCGTCTGGTGCTCACCGGCTTGCACTTCACCCAGATCCAACGCCAGTTCAATGCGGCTTTCACCGTGAGTAACTACCCACTTTTCGCGCGCAAAATCCGTACTGAACAGCGGCTTCACGTCGGCCTGTAAAGTCGCCACGTCCAGCCCTTCCGGCCAAACTTCTGCTGGCAGCAAAGCAAGATCCAGCTCGGGCTTGCTTAGCGCCACGTTGTATTCAGGACGCTGATGCAGCCCGCCGGTCACTCGCCCGGCGATTTTCATCGTCATTTCGTATTGCCCGGCATCGCCGCGAATACGCAGCCCCATGTCGTGGCGGCGCAGCAGGTTATCCGCCGTTTCATAATAAATATTGAGCAACTGACGCGGGTCGCTGTGCTCGCCCGGCAGGGCATTTAATTTGTCGCGCAGCGCGTCAAGCGCTGCAGGATTAACGATGAATTTAAGTTCGATTTCCTGGGCCATGTCTTCTTTACTTATGTTTACGTCACGCCAGGCGATCGCCCGGCGAACTAAATAGCGTCGATTAGGTCTGTAATAGTACGACAAAATACCCTGTCGGGTAGCGAATTTGCGGTAGGGCGGGAACGCCGGGTGGTCAAATTGACATCAGGATGATTCTCATTCAGGTTTACGGATTGCGCCGTCAGACTGTTGCCACTACTATCGTTCCACACTTTATGAAAATAACGACGAAATAATGCAGAAATTACGCCTGATTTGCCTCACTTTGCTCTCCCTTAGCGTTTCCGTCGTGGCTCATGCCGAAGAAAAACGTTATGTCTCTGATGAATTAAACACCTGGGTCCGCAGCGGCCCGGGCGATAACTACCGCCTGGTTGGCACCGTCAACGCAGGGGAACAAGTCACGCTGCTGCAAAGCAACGAAGAAACCAAATACGGCCAGGTACGTGACAGCAACGGGCGTACCTCCTGGATCCCCCTCGCGCAGCTAAGCACCACCCCAAGCCTGCGTACCCGCGTTCCCGATCTGGAAAACCAGGTCAAAACGCTGACAGACAAGCTGAACAACATCGACACGACCTGGAACCAGCGTACCGCTGAAATGCAACAGAAAGTGGCCCAGAGCGACACCGTGATTAATGGCCTGAAGGACGAGAATCAGCAGCTCAAAAACCAGCTTATCGTCGCCAAGAAAAAGGTGGATGCCGCCAACGTCCAGCTTGACGACAAACAGCGTGCCATCATCATGCAATGGTTTATGTACGGCGGCGGCGTGGCAGGGTTTGGCCTGCTGATTGGCCTGCTGCTTCCGCACATGATCCCAAGCCGCAAGAAGAAAGACCGCTGGATGAACTAACGACGGCACATTAGCCGTTGATTCCCCCTCGCATCTACACTTACCATTCGTGGTTCAATAACGGTGCCTGGGGTGTAAAGCGTGAAGATTTATCTTGTCGGTGGTGCGGTTCGTGACGGGTTATTAAAACTGCCGGTTAAGGATAAAGACTGGGTTGTGGTTGGGGCGACGCCTCAGCAAATGCTGGACGAAGGCTACGAGCAGGTCGGAAAAGACTTCCCGGTGTTTCTGCATCCTCAATCCCACGAAGAGTATGCGCTGGCCCGTACCGAAAGGAAATCGGGCCAGGGTTATACCGGCTTTACCTGCTATTCGGCCCCGGACGTCACGCTTGAACAGGATCTCCTGCGTCGCGACCTGACGATCAACGCTATTGCCCAGGATGAGAATGGCGAGCTTATCGACCCGTATAACGGCCTTGCCGATATCGAGCGTCGCCTGCTTCGCCATGTTTCACCGGCGTTCAATGAAGACCCGCTGCGCGTGCTGCGCGTGGCGCGTTTTGCTGCACGTTATGCCCATCTTAATTTCCAGATAGCGCCAGAAACACTCGCCCTGATGCGCTCCATGACGGACAACGGCGAAATTGCGCATCTCACCGCCGAACGCGTGTGGAAAGAGACGGAAAATGCGCTGACCAGCCGCAATCCGCAGGTCTTTTTTGCCGTACTACGTGAATGCGGCGCCCTGAAAGTTCTGTTCCCGGAAATCGACGCGCTTTACGGTGTCCCCGCGCCGGCCAAATGGCATCCGGAGATCGACACCGGTATTCATACGCTGATGACGCTGTCTATTGCCGCGCAGCTTAGTCCGGCGGTAGATGTGCGTTTCGCCACGCTGTGTCACGATCTCGGAAAAGGGCTGACGCCAAAGGAAAAATGGCCCAGCCACCACGGCCACGGCCTGGCGGGCGTTAAGCTTGTGGAGCAACTTTGTGCTCGCCTGCGCGTACCAAACGAGATTCGTGATCTGGCTAAACTGGTCGCAGAATTCCACGACCTGATCCATACCTTCCCGATTTTGCAGCCCAAAACGGTGATCAAGCTGTTCGACGCCATTGACGCCTGGCGCAAGCCGCAGCGCGTGGAGCAAATCGCCTTAACCAGCGAAGCAGATGCTCGCGGGCGCACCGGCTTTGAGGCCAGCGATTATCCGCAGGGCAGAATGCTACGCGCGGCCTGGATTGCCGCGCAGAGCGTAACCAATAAAGAAGTGATCGAAGCAGGCTTCAGCGGCCCTGCGATCCGTGAAGAATTAACGAAGCGGAGAATTAAGGCCGTTGCGGCCTGGAAGGAAGCGAATTGCCCCCAGCCGCAAGGCTGAGGGCCGCTGCCACTAGGTGAAGATAAAGAACACCACGGCGGCAACAATAAAACGGTAAATCGCAAACGGAATAAACGAAATACGCTTGATGAGTTGCAGGAAGGTTTTGATGGCGACCAGCGCCACGATAAACGCCGTGACAAAGCCCACGGCAAACATCGGCAGATCACCCATCGTCAGGAAGCCGATGCTCTTGTAGAGATCAAGCGCCGTCGCCCCCATCATCATTGGCACCGCCAGCAGGAATGAGAACTCAGAAGCCGCATAGCGACTAACGCCCATCAGCATCCCACCGGAAATCGTTGCCCCGGAACGAGAGAACCCCGGCCAAAGCGCCAGACACTGGAAGCAGCCAATCATAAACGCCTGACGATAGGTGATGTCGTCCACGCCTACGGCACGCGGTACCTTTGGCTTAAAGCACTCGGCGACAATCAGCAGCACGCCGCCAACCACCAGGGCATACATCACGTTGATCGGGTTAAACAGCGATTTAATGGCATCGTGCAGGACAAGGCCGAGCACTACCGCCGGGATCATAGCAAGCAAAATATGAATCAGAGAAAGACGGCCGGTACCTACCCCTTCATGCTCAGGAGGACGACCAAAGTGGATACCAATCAAACCAAACAGACGACGCCAGAACATCACCACCACGGCGAGAATAGAACCCAGTTGAATAACCACTTCAAAGGTTTCCGCCGTTTGCCCCTCGAAGCCTAAAAGATGCCCTACGATGATCATGTGCCCGGTAGACGATACCGGTAAAAACTCCGTTAAACCTTCCACAACGCCAAGAATGGCGGCTATCGCCAACGTTGGTAAATCGCTCATCACTTACCCCTCATCCCAAAAACGAACACAAAAAAACGGCACACGTTTGACGCCTGCCGCAAAAAGATACATCGTTAAGACCAGCCTTTCGCCGTTTGGTTTAACGTTCAGCCCATTATTTGCTTTGTTTCAGATTACCGCCACGCTCGATGATAACGCCCACGTTAGCGGCCTGTGCAACAGCGCCGGGCTTGCTCACCTTCAGCCGAATCCACGGTGAATTAAAGCGGGTCAGCAGCAGTTCCGCAACCTCTTCAGCAACGCGCTCTACCAGCGCAAAACGCCCCCCGCTCACGTGCTTTATAACCGCTTCGCTGACATCCGCATAGCTGAGGCAGTCGTTGACATCATCACTGCCTGCGGCTTTGCGGTTATCCCAGGCCATTTCGATATCGAACACCAGCTTCTGTTCAATGGTTTGTTCCCAGTCGTAAACACCAATAGTGGTGATTACCGAAAGTTGCTCTATAAATACAATGTCCATCACGCCCTGCCCGGTTTTTAGTCATGCCGGATACCACTTCCGGCGAAATATGCGTATTATCCACAGATGCAAAGAAGACTTCGACACTTTCAACATGGAACAGCGTTATGAGTGCAATCGCGCCTGGTATGATTCTCCTCGCGTATCTTTGCGGCTCGATTTCTAGCGCCATTCTGGTGTGCCGCATTGCCGGTCTCCCCGATCCACGCGAGAGCGGCTCCGGTAACCCAGGAGCAACCAATGTGTTACGCATTGGCGGCAAAGGTGCAGCCGTAGCGGTACTAATTTTTGATGTGCTGAAAGGCATGCTGCCGGTCTGGGCGGCCTGGGCCTTGGGTGTGACGCCCTTCTGGCTTGGCCTGATTGCTATTGCCGCCTGCATGGGCCATATTTGGCCAGTATTCTTTAAGTTTCAAGGCGGTAAAGGCGTCGCCACGGCGTTTGGCGCCATTGCACCTATCGGCTGGGATTTAACCGGCGTGATGGCCGGAACTTGGCTGCTAAGCGTACTTCTGAGCGGCTATTCTTCCCTCGGTGCCATTATCAGCGCGCTGATAGCCCCGTTTTATGTCTGGTGGTTCAAACCGCAGTTTACCTTCCCGGTGGCAATGCTCTCCTGCCTGATCCTGATGCGCCATCACGACAATATTCAGCGCCTGTGGCGAGGCCAGGAAACGAAAATCTGGGCGCGATTTAAAAAGAAAAAGAAAAAAGACGAGTCTGAATAAGACAGGATTATTCGAGCCCTGTAGAAACAACAAAGGAGTGATAAATCACTCCTTTTTATTAGGTAAATCAGCTAAGCACTAATCCTTCCAGTAATTATTCGCCGCAGCAATCGTCTGGAAATGAATCGCGATGACCTGAGATGACGCAATCAGCGCATCGGCATCATTCGCGTATACCGGACGCAGCTTTTTCAGCACTTCCGGGTCCGGCTGTACGGTTTTGACTCCCCGACGGCTCAGCGTCACCGCCAGTTCATATCCTGCCTGCGGATCGTCAGCGATCAGCGTTGTTAACCATTTATCGCTCATATTGTCCCACTCATTATCGTTATTGTATAAATTGCATTTATTATGCACTTTAAGTGCACGACATTTATCAACATAATTCTGGCAAAAATCAATAAAAAAGCCCGCTATCTCAGCGGGCTTTAGCTCTGGTTTAACATGTATTCTGCCGTTTACCGAGCGGGGAAAAACATCGCAGCTAGCTCCTGTCCCGGCTCATCTGCCCGCATAAAAGCTTCACCCACGAGGAAGTTGTTCACGTTAGCTTCACGCAGGCGAACCACATGTTCGCGCGTAGCGATGCCTGACTCGGTCACAACCATGCGATCCGCCGGCAGCTGTGCCAACAGGCTGATGGTGGTTTCTATCGTGGTCTCAAAGGTGCGCAAATTACGGTTATTGACACCGATAAGCGGCGTGGTCAACCGGAGCGAACGTTCCAGCTCATCGGCATCATGCACCTCTACCAGCACCGCCATGCCCAGCTCGTGGGCCTGCGCCTCAAGCTCCTGCATCTGGCCATCTTCAAGCGCAGAAACAATAAGCAGGATGCAATCCGCCCCCATCGCCCGGGCTTCCACAACCTGCCACGGATCGATCATAAAATCTTTGCGTAAAACCGGCAGGTCGCAGGCAGCTCGCGCCTGCTGCAGATAGGCCGCGCTTCCCTGGAAGAACTGTTCGTCGGTTAGCACCGACAAACATGCAGCCCCACCCTGCTGGTAAGAAACGGCTATCTCAGCGGGATTGAAATTCTCACGAATCAACCCTTTCGATGGGCTGGCCTTTTTCACTTCGGCAATCACGCCCGCCAGGCCTGCATCACGCTTATGACGCAGCGCGGCAACAAAATCACGGTGGTTCTGAGCAGCGGCCTGTTCGGCAAGCTGGCTCAGGGTAATTGCTTTTTTGGCGGCGGCAATTTCTTCATGTTTAACGGCGATAATTTTGCTGAGGATATCGGACACAGGGTTCTCCAGGTTCAGTCGGGTATCACCTTAGAGTGCCGGATCCTGAGCTGAAAGTACCGGGCTAAGGCCGCTTTCGTTTGTTGCATATTATTACACTCCAGAGATGCAGCGCGGGATGTGGGGAACTTAAAGTGGAGAGGAACAAAAAAACAGTTTCACCTGCAAAACACTTTTACTGAGGCCAACATCTTGAATACAACATCGCACTCAACGGCGCTGGAAGCATCGTCACAGTGGCTGCAAACGCGGCCGGGCGAAGCTTGCCTGATTCGCGTCTCTGCGGAGCAGACCGGTGGACTTTACTCGGTGGTGGAGATCGTTTCACAGCCGGGCGACGGAACGCCGCTTCACGTTCATGCCAACGAAGATGAGTATGCCCTTGTCCTCGAGGGCACTGCCCGGATTGCCTACGGGGAAAAGGTTATTGATGCCAGCGCCGGCGAATCGCTGCTGTTAAAAAGAGGTATTCCACACGCATGGGCCAACAGAACCGATAAGCCCATGCGGCTGCTAATGACCTGTACACCCGGAGGCGTTGAGCAGGCGCTGCGGCTGATTGCTGCTCAGGATATGGACCAGCTTATGGCCATTGCCGAACAACTCGCAGTGACCGTGCTTGGCCCAACGCCTTTCTAGCCCAAATAAAAAAGGAGTGGTTCCCACTCCTTTTTTCTCGTTTATCAGGCGGCGGGTAGCTCTGCCAGCGGCCAGCGCGGGCGAACGCTAACGCTCAGCTCGCCGGAAGTACCTGCTTTGAGGCGAATCATCCCGGCATAGGCGATCATGGCGCCATTATCGGTGCAAAATTCCGGCCGCGCGTAAAACACTTCGCCGCGACGTTTGGTCATCATCTCGGCCAGCTTAGCGCGCAGGGTGCGGTTGGCGCTCACGCCGCCCGCCATCACCAGACGTTTAAAGCCGGTATGTTCGAGCGCACGTTTACATTTAATGGCCAGCGTATCCACCACCGCATCTTCAAAGGCGCGGGCGATATCCGCGCGAGTTTGATCGTCAGCGTCGTTATCACGAATGGTGTTTGCCGCGAAGGTTTTCAGGCCAGAGAAGCTGAAATCCATGCCCGGGCGGTCGGTCATAGGACGTGGGAAGGTGAAACGCCCCGGCGTACCCTGGGCCGCCATTTTGGAAAGCAGCGGCCCGCCTGGGTAGTCAAGCCCCAGCAGCTTAGCGGTTTTATCGAACGCTTCGCCTGCCGCATCATCGATAGACTCACCCAGCAGTTCATATTTACCAATGCCGGTGACGCTGATCAATTGGGTATGGCCGCCGGAAACCAGCAGCGCGACGAACGGGAACTCGGGCGGATTGTCTTCCAGCATCGGCGCCAGCAGGTGGCCTTCCATGTGGTGGACCGGCACGGCAGGCACGTCCCAGGCAAACGCCAGCGAGCGGCCAATTGTTGCGCCAACCAGAAGCGCGCCAACCAGGCCCGGCCCGGCAGTGTACGCCACGCCGTCGATATCTTTGGCGGTTAATCCAGCCTCTTTTAGGGCAGCCTGGATAAGCGGCACGGTCTTGCGAACGTGATCGCGGGAGGCCAGCTCCGGCACCACGCCGCCGTAGTCAGCGTGAAGTTTCACCTGACTATACAATTGGTTGGCTAATAACCCTTTCTCATCGTCATAAATGGCGATGCCGGTTTCATCACAGGATGTTTCGATTCCCAGTACACGCATGGCTTGTTTTACCTCTTTGGCCCGGCGCGAAGTTTAATCCCGGTGGCTTCCTTTGTAAAACTTTGCTGCCCCAGGACGGGACTAATGGTGTATAATCTGCGGCCCTGGAAGATACCGGCCCTAAAAGCCAGGTTTCTGGTCGTTCGGTGCTTTACAAAGCAGCAAGAGTTGCAGTAAAATTCCGCACCATTTTGAATTAAGCTGGCCTGTATGCCAGCGGCAAACCGAATTATTAAAGGTGAGAGTTACATGCCGGTAATTAAAGTACGTGAAAACGAGCCGTTCGACGTAGCACTGCGTCGCTTCAAGCGTTCCTGCGAGAAAGCAGGCGTTCTGGCGGAAGTCCGTCGTCGTGAGTTCTATGAAAAACCAACGACCGAACGTAAGCGCGCTAAAGCTTCTGCTGTGAAACGCCACGCGAAGAAACTGGCTCGCGAAAACGCACGCCGCACTCGTCTGTACTAATCTTCTGAGGATTCACTCCTCAACATCAGACTGAGTAGTAGTTATAAGGCCGTGCTTCCGAAAGGAATGCGCGGCTTATTCTCGTTTATAAACTGACATATCCCTGAGCTTTTAGGCCACCGCCTGAGAGATGACGGATATAGCATGGGGCCTATGGCTGGACGAATCCCGCGTGTTTTTATCAATGACCTGATCGCTCGCACCGACATCGTCGACCTGATCGATGCTCGCGTGAAGCTGAAAAAGCAGGGCAAGAACTACCACGCATGTTGTCCATTCCATAACGAGAAAACCCCCTCTTTCACCGTGAACGGTGATAAACAGTTTTACCACTGCTTTGGCTGTGGCGCACACGGTAACGCCCTCGACTTCCTGATGAACTACGACAAGCTCGAGTTTGTCGAAAGCGTTGAAGAGCTGGCGACCATGCACAACCTTGAAGTGCCGTACGAAGCGGGCAATGGCCCAAGCCAGATCGAACGACACCAGCGCCAAAGCCTGTATCAACTGATGGACGGCCTGAACGCCTTTTATCAGCAGTCCCTGAAGCAGCCCGCCGCAGAACCGGCGCGTCAGTATCTGGGCAAGCGTGGCCTGAGCGATGAGGTCATTCGCCATTTCGCCATCGGCTATGCGCCACCCGGCTGGGATAATGCGCTTAAACGCTTTGGCGGCAACAGCGAAAATCGCCAGGCGCTGACGGACGCAGGCATGCTGGTCACCAACGACCAGGGCCGCAGTTACGACCGTTTTCGCGAGCGGGTCATGTTCCCGATTCGCGATAAACGCGGCCGGGTCATCGGGTTTGGTGGACGCGTGCTGGGCGATGCCCTGCCGAAATACCTGAACTCCCCGGAAACCGACATTTTTCACAAGGGCCGCCAGCTGTATGGCCTGTATGAAGCCCAGCAGAGCCAGCCGGAACCGGCACGCCTTCTGGTAGTCGAAGGATATATGGATGTGGTGGCGCTGGCGCAGTACGGCATTTCCTACGCCGTTGCTTCCCTGGGTACCTCCACCACCGCCGATCATATTCAGTTGCTGTTCCGGGTAACAGATAATGTCGTCTGCTGTTATGACGGCGATCGCGCAGGACGAGACGCGGCATGGCGAGCGCTGGAAACTGCGCTACCTTATATGACGGACGGTCGTCAGCTGCGGTTTATGTTCCTGCCCGACGGTGAAGACCCGGATACGCTGGTGCGCAAAGAAGGAAAGGACGCGTTTGAAGCGCGGATGGAGCAGGCTCAGCCGCTCTCCACGTTCCTGTTTAACAGCCTGCTGCCGCAGGTTGATTTGAGTACGCCAGACGGAAGAGCGCGACTAAGCACGCTGGCTCTGCCGCTGATTAGCCAGGTACCCGGCGAAACGCTGCGTATCTATCTGCGCCAGGAGCTGGGCAACAAGCTCGGTATTCTGGACGACAGCCAGCTTGAAAAGCTGATGCCCAAACAGGTCGAGGGGGCAACACCTCGTCCGGCGCCTCAGCTAAAACGCACAACCATGCGTATACTGATAGGGTTATTGGTACAGAATCCGGAACTGGCTCCGCTGGTCCCGCCACTAAGCGGGCTGGATGCCGCAAAGCTGCCGGGTTTAACGCTGTTTAGCGACCTGGTTGACGCTTGCCTGGCGCATCCGGGGCTGACCACCGGGCAGCTACTGGAACAATATCGTGGCACAAATGAGGCCACAACCCTTGAAAAACTCTCGGCGTGGGACGATATAGCAGATAAGGACATTGCTGAAAAAACGTTCACCGACTCGCTGGACCATCTTTTTGAGTCGGCGCTGGAGCTGAGGTTTGAAGAATTAATGGCACGTTCCAGAACGACGGGGCTGACCCCTGCGGAACGTGAAGAAGTTCGCGTGATCACGCAATCACGCGCCAAAAAATAGATTCGCGGCTTAACTGCCGAACATTGATCGGGTCACCCCCGAACGCCGCACGGACGGGCTGCGGCATAAAAATAAATCAGCCCTCGTACGTTATTGTTGGCGGCAACGCCTACCGACACAACCCTAATACTGAAGTGTGGATACCGTCTTATGGAGCAAAACCCGCAGTCACAGCTCAAGCTTCTTGTCCAACGTGGTAAGGAGCAAGGCTATCTGACCTATGCCGAGGTCAATGACCATCTGCCGGAAGATATCGTCGACTCCGATCAGATCGAAGACATCATCCAAATGATCAACGACATGGGCATTCAGGTGATGGAAGAAGCCCCTGATGCCGATGATCTTTTGCTTGCTGAAAACTCTAACAGCACCGATGAAGACGCGGAAGAAGCGGCTGCCCAGGTGCTGTCCAGCGTGGAGTCCGAAATTGGACGTACCACCGACCCCGTGCGTATGTACATGCGCGAAATGGGGACCGTTGAACTGTTAACCCGTGAGGGTGAGATCGATATCGCGAAGCGTATCGAAGACGGTATCAACCAGGTACAGTGCTCGGTTGCCGAGTACCCGGAAGCGATCACCTATCTGCTGGAGCAGTACGATCGCGTTGAAGCTGAAGAAGCACGCCTGTCCGACCTCATCACCGGCTTTGTTGACCCTAACGCGGAAGAAGATCTCGCGCCAACCGCAACCCACGTCGGCTCCGAACTCTCTCAGGAAGAGATGGACGACGATGAGGACGAAGACGAAGAGTCTGATGACGACAGCTCCGACGATGACAACAGCATCGACCCGGAACTGGCGCGCGAAAAATTTGGTGAGCTGCGCAAGCAGTACGAACTGACTCGCGACACCATCAAAGCGAAGGGCCGCAGCCACGCTGACGCCGCCGCGGAGATCCTGCAGCTGTCTGAAGTGTTCAAACAGTTCCGCCTGGTGCCGAAACAGTTCGACTACCTGGTCAACAGCATGCGCGTCATGATGGACCGCGTTCGTACCCAAGAACGTATCATCATGAAGCTATGCGTTGAGCAGTGCAAAATGCCGAAGAAAAACTTCATCACGCTGTTCACCGGCAACGAAACCAGCGAAACCTGGTTCAACGCGGCCATTGCGATGAACAAGCCGTGGTCTGAGAAGCTGCATGAAGTCTCCGAAGACGTTCACCGCAGCCTGCAGAAACTGCAGCAGATCGAAGAAGAGACCGGCCTGACCATCGAGCAGGTAAAAGACATCAACCGTCGCATGTCCATTGGTGAAGCGAAAGCGCGCCGTGCGAAGAAAGAGATGGTTGAAGCCAACTTGCGTCTGGTTATTTCTATCGCTAAGAAATACACCAACCGTGGCCTGCAGTTCCTCGACCTGATTCAGGAAGGCAACATCGGCCTGATGAAAGCCGTGGATAAGTTTGAATACCGCCGTGGCTATAAGTTCTCGACTTATGCAACCTGGTGGATCCGTCAGGCTATCACCCGCTCTATCGCCGACCAGGCGCGTACCATCCGTATTCCGGTGCACATGATTGAGACCATCAACAAGCTCAACCGTATTTCGCGCCAGATGCTGCAAGAGATGGGCCGTGAGCCAACGCCGGAAGAGTTAGCCGAACGTATGCTGATGCCGGAAGACAAAATCCGTAAAGTGCTGAAAATTGCCAAAGAGCCTATCTCCATGGAAACGCCAATCGGCGACGATGAAGATTCGCATCTGGGTGATTTCATCGAGGACACCACCCTCGAGCTGCCGCTGGATTCTGCCACCTCCGAAAGTCTGCGTTCCGCAACGCACGATGTTCTGGCTGGCCTGACAGCGCGTGAGGCGAAAGTCCTGCGTATGCGCTTCGGTATCGACATGAATACCGACCACACGCTGGAAGAAGTGGGTAAACAGTTCGACGTTACCCGCGAACGTATCCGTCAGATCGAAGCGAAGGCGCTGCGCAAACTGCGCCACCCAAGCCGCTCTGAAGTCCTGCGTAGCTTCCTGGACGATTAATCGGTGTCAAAAATTGAAAAGCTCCCGCCAGGGAGCTTTTTTTTGCCTTGAATTTGCGGTTTCTCCCGCCTCCCGCAGGCACCTCTTTTTCACTTCTCTCTCTCAGTACACAGCTTTTAATTCCCCTTTTCCCTCAGGGAGATTATTTTCATTCCCTTTCACCCTCCTGGAGCCTCTTTTCATTCCCCTCTCACTCTGGGAGAGGGCCGGGGTGAGGGAAAACGGCAACACCTTACCTACCGCCCGCGCGCCGTCAGCGACTCATTCAGCTCTCTATAGGCCTCCACCAGCTTATCCACCTTGATGCGGCTCAAGCCACTCGGATTAGGCAAAATCCACACCTCGGTATCACCGAGGGTAATCTCCTGTCTGCCCCATTTCGCGCCACGTTGCCTGAACGCCTGCTCAAAGGCCTGCTTGCCCAGAATCGCCAGCGCTCCCGGCTGGTACTCCTGCATCTTTGTAATCAGCTCTCGCCCGCCAGCACGCAGCTCCTGCAGTGCCACTTCGTTTGCCTGCACGGTTGGCCGCTCCACCAGTTTCGTCACGCCGCAGCCGTAGGAAAGCAACAGCTGCGCCTCCTCAGGCTTGAGCTGGCGGTCCGTAAAACCCGCAAGATGAAGCACTTTCCAGAAACGATTGGCAGGATGAGCAAAAGGCAGCCCGAGATGAGCGGATGATTTTCCCGGATTAATGCCGCAAAACACGACCCGAAGGTCAGGCTGAAGGATATCGCTAACCATTGCATTTCTCATCTGAAGGAATCGAGCGGGAAGTATAAGGGATTGATTAGCCATTGTTTATAAAATCAGCACATGTAATTTAAGCGCTGGATTGCCATCGACAGTTACATTATAATTCAGCGCCACGGCCCCTTAGCTCAGTGGTTAGAGCAGGCGACTCATAATCGCTTGGTCGCTGGTTCAAGTCCAGCAGGGGCCACCAGACAAAAAAGGCTGACGAGAAATCGTCAGCCTTTTTGCTGTGCGGGTCATGGGGATTTCGTTTACACCAGTGCCCGAAGCTCTTCCTTCATGTAGGCAGAAAAGTATTCAGGGTTTTTAATCACGAGGCGGTTACCGGACTCAACCTTGTGCGCCCAACCGGCGACTTTTTTCGTGAAGTCGGTGTTCCATCCCTCCTGGGCACCTCGGGCCGTGATGTCTTCAGCGCTAATCGGAACGCCCAGCTGTTTGAGATATCTCAACATTCCCTTCGCGGTGCTCTCATCCATAGGGTGCGGCACAGAGGCCGAGGTATTCATACCGCCAATGAAGTCTAATGCTTTATCAATCGCTGTTGGCATAATTTATCCTTAAAATTAACCACTTAATCAATAAGACTGTGACAAGCGAGATCAAATGTACCATTAATCAAACTTCATTTTTTCAGGGTCAGTCACGTTTATGACCAGTACAAAGGGTTCTTTCCTTCCCGCCAGCCCTATTTCCGTTGTTTTATCACTCAAAGCCGGCATGGTGAAGAACATGCCAGCCTGTAATATCGAGCGGGAAAGGCAATGATTGATAAACGTTCCCAGAGGATCGCAGAAACGAAAAATAAAGCCTCACGACAATGAGCAGTCGCAAAATTAAAGCGTCTTAAAGTCTTTAGAAAGATTGAATTTCTTATACTCTTTTACCTTCAATCTTCCACTGGCAATCCCATCACCAATCTCTTTAATAAAATAATCGATATCGTCACATTTGTTATTATCAGGAAGTTCTGGATAGTTATATTCCCACCATTTCAAATGTAATAACTCATTAATTACATCAGCATTAAAACGGTATTTAATTACCCTGGCTGGCACACCTGCAACAACGGCATAAGGAGGCACATCCTTTGTCACCACAGCGTTTGCAGCAATAACTGCGCCATCACCGATGGTAATTCCCCCTTTTAAAACCACATCATTGCCGATCCAGACATCGTTGCCTATTACAGGATTTTTTTGCGTCGTATCAAACGGTTTTAATATCCACTGCTGATTAAATTCAGTCATGGCATATTTATCAAATCCCCCGTTGTAGGTCAGCATATGTGTGGTAAATCTGTCCATGGGATGATTGCCACCCATCACCTTTACATTCCCAGCAATACTGCAGAATCTGCCGATGACAGTATTGCCTGAAAAATGGCAACTTGGAAATGAAAACGCGCCCACGCTGGAAAAATTACGTATCGGCATAGTGGAATACTCTTCGGCGATAACATTATCATCAATTTTTATTTTATCGCCTTTGACGAAACGCAATAAACTTCTCTCTTTATAAACCTTCCTGCCTTTGTGACCTAAAAATATCTTATTATCCGCACAGTACTCATAATGTCTTTTTGTCCATCTAAAGGTATAACCATTATTATTTTCTTCAGTAAACTTAAATAATTCGCTTTTCATATTCTCAACATTTATAAGATTGGCACTATGTTAAAAATAAAGATATCCCACCCACCTGTTTTTATCAACTTTGCAGAACGAGGTGAATTTAACCTAAAAACAGTAAGGCCCGAGTAAACCCGGGCCTTAGTTTTAAAACAGCTTACGGCAGATTTTAGAACTGCTCCCAGTTATCTAAACGGCCACCGTTCGCGGCAAGCTGTGGCCTGCGAGTGGTAGAAGCCGGTGCGGGTTTATCCTGGCGGGCGTTAGCTGCGGCAATGACCTGCCCGGTATTGAAGATACTCATCAGCTGCACCAACCGAGTAGCCTGATCGCTGAGGTTCTCAGCGGCGCTGGCAGACTCCTCCACCAGCGCAGCGTTCTGCTGCGTAACCTGATCCAGTTGAGTGATCGCCACGTTGATCTGCGCAATCCCCTGCCCCTGCTCTTCCGTCGTCACGCCAATTTCAGAAATAAGCCCGGCCACGCGGTGGGACTGTTGCACCAGGTCATCGATCGTCGTTCCCGCCGAACTCACCATATCCGATCCTTTTGTTACCGTACGCATGCTGTCCTCAATCAGGGCTTTGATCTCACTGGCCGCCGAAGCAGAACGCTGCGCCAGCGAGCGAACTTCCCCGGCAACTACTGCAAAACCGCGCCCGGACTCCCCTGCACGAGCGGCTTCCACGGCAGCATTCAGCGCCAGAATGTTCGTCTGGAATGCGATGCCGTCAATAACGCTAATAATGTCGCCAATTTTCTGTGAGCTTTCGCTAATTTCACGCATCGTCAGCACCAGATTATTAACGGCATTCCCGCTTTGCGTGGCCGTTTCGCTGGCAGAGTTGGCCAGGCGAGTCGCAGTGCGCACCGTCTCGGCATTCTGCTGAATAGTCTGGCTCATTTGTTCCATCGAAGCGGCCGTTTCCTGCAGGCTGGCCGCTTGCTCTTCGGTGCGTTGGCTGAGATCGGTGCTGCCAGCCGCAATCTCGCTGGCACCCACGGAGATAGAATGGCTGCTGTCTCGCACTTCACGCACAACCCCGAGCAGACGGCTACGCATCTCATCCATAGCCGCGAGCAGGCTTCTGGTGTCCCCTTGCTTCAGTTCAACGGCGGTATTGAGCTGACCCTCAGAAACTTGTTTGGCCACGGAGACGGCATAAACGGGCTCGCCGCCAAGCTGACCTTTCACCGCTCGCCCGATGCTCCAGGCAATCAAAGAGCCAATCACGGCACTGATAATCGTAATAATCAACAACAAGTTACCGGCAAAATGAGCTTCCTCCACATAGCCACGGGCCATGCCCACCGTGCTACCGGAATGATCGCTAATCATCTCGCTGAGCGCATCGAGTACTCTGGCCTGGGGGCCAACCACTTCGCTGATGACTAACGCGCGGGCGGCATCATACTGCCCCGCCGCGCTGACGCTCATCACCTTGCGAAGCGCCTGGGAATATGCCGGGCGAACATTGTTCAGGTTGTCGAACAGCTCGCGAGAATGCTTAAGCCTCAGCGCCTTATCCAGCTGTTTCAAGAGGACGTTGTTGTCCGCGATACGCTTTTCGAGTACCTGGTTGGTTTTTGTAATGTAGTCCCGACTCTCAGCTTCGGTATGCGGCAGCGTGGTGAACAACGCCATATCACGAATATCGTGGGCATTGTCCGTAATATTATCCTTAATCTTTACGATCAGCAGCAAATTCACCAGGCGGACATTGGCAGCATAATTAAGGTTATTTCCAACAGAAACCAACTGCATTCTGGCAAATAATGCGACAAAGAATCCAATAGCGATGACCAGCGCAAAGCCAGCCCCCAGCATAGTACTAAGGCGCATATTCTTCAGTTTGTTCATAAATCCCTCTGAGCTTTAATGGTTATATCGCAGGCAATAAGAGGAGGTAATTGGTAGAAATCACATCAACGGTTGCGACGGTGTTTTTTTAATTATCGATTTTTTATCGGCAGCCTGAGAGACTTCTTTAGCCATTATTTATAATGATCTGGCCACATAAAATAATGACAAAGAGATGACAAGTAATGAACGAATTAATGTTCTAAACAGAATTAAAACTACTATTTTTAGGAGTGGCAGCCCCGTTCCATTGTGTGGTTAACGGGACTGAAATTAGCGCTTTATCTGTGCAGGATTTATTTATCTGCGATGAAGCGATCGTCGTCTCCCACCGGGATATAAACGCGCACCCACTCCTTCCCATCAACGATATCCCAGCTGTGCCCTTCGCCGGCGGTATCTGCTGCAAGCAGTACTGTACCTGGCTCGATGATGAACGTAGAGCCGTCGCTAACCTTAAACTTCAGCTTGCCTTTCAGGGTAACCACATACTGCTTTTTCGGTGCCGGATGCACCCCTTTCTGCCACTCTTCAAAGGTATTACTGAAATAGAGATTTTCAGAAGAAAGTTTCGCCAGAGAGGGAATTGAACCTTTTACAAACGCAGAGTGATTATCAGCCGTGTTAATCAATTTTATCGCTGGAATACGGTGTTCGCTGGCATCTGTCTTTGTGGCTTCGGCATGTCCAAGCATTGAAACAAGTAAACTTGTGGTGGCCAACATAAGCCGTGTTATTTTTTTCATGATCGTGTCCAGGGTTAATTTCAGCCAGCACTTTTTCGGTGAATAAAGCACCGTAACAAAAAACAAAATTCAAGGTTAGTACACCAGAGGTAATCAATTTCGTCAATATCATGCACGACAAGTTTATTTAGTTAATAAATTAAATATATATAAAGAAAATGTGGAGTGAAAAAACATCCAGACGGGTGTTTCAATACAGGCTAACTTTGATTGTCATTAAACGGTAAAAGAATATTTTAGAACAAAATAAACTAAATACAGAAGGTGATAGCCATAATTTAACTTAACGCTTTATTCTAAAAATACAGGAATAGCGTCAACCTGGTAGCCGAGTGAATTCAGTTCAGGGGTTGAACACATTCAAATAAAAACGCTGGTGTTTAAACCAGCGTTCAGTCAGTCAGCCACAGGCGTTATCAGAGCTTTTCGCCGTTGCTCTCAATCACATCTTTGTACCACTGGAAGGATTTCTTACGGCTGCGGCTCAGGCTGCCGTGGCCTTCGTTGTCTTTATCGACGTAGATAAAGCCGTAGCGTTTTTTCATTTCGCCCGTCCCGGCAGAGACCAGGTCGATACAGCCCCACGGGGTGTAGCCCATCAGGTCAACGCCGTCTTCCACTACCGCTTTTTTCATTTCTGCGACGTGCGCCGAAAGATAATCGATGCGGTACTGGTCGTCCACGAAGCCGTCGGCCTGCGCCACGTCAATCGCCCCGAAGCCGTTTTCCACAATAAACAGCGGCAGCTGATAGTGATCCCAGAACCAGTTCAGAGAGTAACGCAGGCCCACCGGGTCAATCTGCCAGCCCCAGTCGGATTTTTGCACGTACGGGTTAGACACGAGGCTTTTTGATTCGTCGTAGTCAAACTGCGGGTTGTCGGCGCTGGCTTTGGTGGCAAACGACATGTAGTAGCTGAAGCCAATGTAATCGACGCAGCCTTCGGCCAGCGCCGCAAGATCTTCGTCGGTAATATCCAGCTCAAAACCACGGCGCTCGAAGTAGTTCAGCAGGTGCTGCGGGTACTTACCGCGCACGTGGACGTCGGTGAACCAGTAGCGGCGGTGCATCGCATTCATCGCCATCATCATATCGCCTGGCGCACAGGTCAGCGGGTAAATTGGGCACATGGCAATCATGCAGCCAACCTGCAGCGCAGGGTTGATTTCACGGGCTGCACGCACCGCCAGAGCGCTGGCAACCAGCTCATAGTGAGACGCCTGGTACATCACCGGCTCGCGATCTTCACCCGGCTGATACTTCAGGCCCGAGTTGGTGAACGGCGCGAAGTCTTCGTGGTAGTTGGCCTGGTTGTTGATCTCGTTGAAGGTCATCCAGTACTTCACTTTGTGCTGATAGCGAGTGAAGACCACTTTCGAGAAGCGCAGGAAGAAATCAATCAGCTTACGGTTACGCCAGCCGCCGTATTCGGTGACCAGATGGTAAGGCATTTCGAAGTGCGACAGCGTAATCACCGGCTCAATGCCGTGCTTCAGGCATTCGTCAAACAGGTCGTCATAGAACTGCAGGCCGGCTTCGTTCGGCTCCAGCTCGTCGCCCAGCGGGAAAATACGCGTCCAGGCAATAGAGGTACGGAAGCATTTGAAGCCCATCTCGGCAAACAGCTGGATGTCTTCTTTGTAGCGGTGGTAGAAGTCGATCGCTTCATGGTTAGGGTAGTTTTTCCCCTGCAGCACGCCATCGGTAATTTCACGCGGGACGCCGTGGGCGCCGGCCGTCATCACATCCGCAACGCTAACGCCTTTGCCGCCTTCTTTCCAGCCACCTTCCAGCTGGTGCGCCGCAACCGCGCCGCCCCACAGAAAACCTTCTTTGAATCCAGACATATTCTCTCCCTTAATTAGAGATCGCATGCTGCGACCGATAGTGCTGATTAAAATGGTAGACCGCGCCAATGAGTCCGGCATCGTTGCCGTGACTGACGGTGTCGATATAGTCGTCGAGGGTGAACCAGGCCAGATGTTCGCGCAGCAGCGCAAGGAAGCCTGGGCGTTCCACAATGCCGCCGCCGAGCAGGATTTTTTCCGGGTCGAACAGATTGACGAGGTTATAAAGGCCGGTGCCGAGATCGTTGAAGAACGCGTTCACCATACGCTGGCACGCCACGTCGCCGGCATCAAAGCGGTCGAAAATCTCTTCCCCGCTGACGGCCTCAAGCGGCTTGCCGACATACTCCGCGTAGTCTTTGCGCAGGGTTCTCAGGGTGCAGGTATCGTTCATGGTGTAGCGGCGAACATCGCGTGGGCCAGGGCGTTCGGTCAGCATGTAACCGAATTCTCCCGCCCGGAAGCGCGCGCCGTGTACCAGTTGGTTATTGCAGAAAATCGCCCCGCCGATGCCGGTGCCGATGGTCAGTACGAGGAAGTTGCTCATCCCCGCCGCTTTCCCCTGCCAGCGTTCAGCCAGCAGGACGCAGTTGGCGTCATTTTCGATGGCAACAGGCAGCTGCGTGCTTTCTTCCAGCCATTCTTTGATGGCAAAGTTGTCGAAGCGGCGGATGGCCCCGCCCATTTCGATAAAGCCAGTGTGCGGATTGACATAGCCAGGGGCGCTGATCGCCACACCTTCACAGCCGGGATGCTCGGCAATCCACGCTAAAATGGCCTGTAAAATTTGCTCGCCATCGCTGTCGTCGATCGTCTCTTTGCCTTTTGCCAGTATCTCGCCCTGCGAGTTGACGATCCCCATTTTTAAAGCCGTACCACCGATATCAAATGCGGCGATATTCATACGCTAATTCCTCCTGCATATTTCCGGCTCATCGTTTATTTCCACTGAAACGAGGAAACTATTTCGCACCGGTCATATTCATGCCTGGTAAAAGGAATACAAAAATTGACGAGTTCAATTTTTAATTATCAGTTCTGAAAACGAAGAAAATCTTAATCAATGGGAGGCGCATCAGGCAATAGAAGGGGGATAACACATTGAACAACTTTTGAACCTGTCAAAAGATATGATATACAGTGAGTTACCGCTGATATTCATCTTTCAGAATCGACAGGTTCATTTTCATGAACATTATTGAACCTCTTTTTAAAGCAGAACTGTGACCGACGTGGCGAATACAAGGTCAGCCACAGCGGCTAGCCCGCCTTACGAGGCAAAAAATACTTCACCTGGAACTCGAACACGTTGGTGTAGAGGATCGAGTAATCAATCGGGCTGTGGCTGGCGTCAACGGACTGGGTTTCCATGCGGATAATCGGGTCACGGGTACTGATGTGCAGCATTTTGGCAATCTCGGTTGACGGCAGAATGGGCTGAAACGCCTCGTAGCAGCCGTGAATTTTGACGCCGCATTCATCTTCGATGTAGGAAAATTTCGAACGCTTCATGTGGTTGACCGTCAGGTCGGGGAAGCGGTTCACCGACAGCCAGGTCTCTTCCAGCTGCATCGGCACGTTGTCGATGTGGCGCAGTCGTTTGGCGTAATAGACCGGTTCGCCGATGGCCAGCTGCAGGCGGCTGGCAATCTCTTCCGATGCCTGCTGCAGCTCAAATCTCAGCACCTGGCTGGACGGTTTTTTCCCTTCACTTCGGGCAATCTCGGTGAAGCTGTCCAGATGCGTAACCGAAGCCTGAAAATGTTTATTTCGCACATAGGTGCCGGAGCCGTGCCTACGCTCAATCAACGCCTCATCTTCCAGTACTTTCAATGCTTTACGCAAGGTATTACGTGACACATTGTAGAACTCAGCCAGCTCTTTCTCCGAAGGGAGGATGTCGCCGATATGATAAGTTGGGCTGCTGATCCTGTTTTTTAGTAAGTTAACAACATCTTTGTATACCACTTTTGAACCTCCTGAACTTATTTAAAAACAGTCAATTACCGTTCGAGTCATAATAAAAGCGCAACACAGGTCCATTTTCACTTTGCTTTCTGCACCACTCGGGCATGACTAACTGTGATCGAAATGGCAGATGAACGCATTGATATTCATTAAGTTAGCCGCTGGTTGATTATCTACGAAGCGTTAAGGGGAAAAATGAAGAATATATTATTGGTTTGTGCGGCCGGGATGTCTACCAGCATGCTGGTGAAAAGAATGCAGGATCACGCCAGCGCGGGAAATATTTCGGTCAATATTAATGCACTGGCGATTGCCGAGGCGAAAGAAAGAATTAAAAGAAATGAAGCAGATGTTGTTCTGCTGGGACCTCAGGTTCGCTTCCAAAAAAGTGAAATAGAAGAAATCGCCCAGGGGAAAATTCCGGTAGCGGTAATCGACATGAAGTATTACGGGCAAATGGATGGCAAATCAGTTCTTGATTCCGCACTGAATTTACTCGGTGAACGCTAAGCTTTCCAGCCAAAATAACAACCCAATGGGTAATTGATTAGGTTTATCGTTACGCGACCTGCTATTAAGCAGAGGCTTCACCAATAAACTTATATCATCAGTCAATATCTCTCTAATGATAAAGGGCGCATCATGAGTATTATGAATGCCTTTGAGCGCGGTATGGAAAAGCTCCTTGTTCCTATTGCGATTAAATTAAACTCTCAGATACACGTCTCGGCCATCCGCGATGCATTTATTTTGTCGTTCCCCATCGTTATGGCCAGCTCGCTGATCGTGCTGATTAACTTTGCCATCCTTTCACCGGATGGTTTCATTGCTTCACTGCTGCATCTCGGCGTGTTATTCCCTAACTTAGCCGAAGCTCAAAACATATTCTCCCCGGTGATGAATGGGTCGGTGAATATCATGTCGATCATGATTGCCTTCCTGGTCGCACGCAATATCGCTATCAGCTATCAGCAGGACGACTTGCTGTGCGGCCTGACCGCTATCGGCGCGTTCTTCGTGGTCTATACCCCTTATCAAATGATGGGCGGGCAGTCGTATCTGACCACGCAATATCTGGGGCCGCAGGGGCTTTTTGTGGCGGTGATTGTCGCGCTGATTACCGGGGAAATCTTCTGCCGCCTGGCGCGCAACCCGAAGATCACCATCACCATGCCAGACGCCGTACCGCCGGCGGTTGCACGCTCATTTAAAGTTTTAATTCCTATCTTCTTCGTGATGATCTTCTTCTCGGTGCTGAACTACTGCCTGACGAAAATCTCCCCGAATGGCCTGAACGAACTGATTTATACCCTGATTCAGGCCCCGCTGAAAAACATGGGCACCAATATCGTCGCGGTGCTGGTGCTTGGCGTGGTCACCAACTTCCTGTGGGTGCTGGGCATTCACGGGCCGAACACCACGGCGGCGATTCGCGAGACTATTTTCTCCGAAGCTAACCTCGAAAACCTCTCTTTTGCCGCATCCAACGGCACTACGTGGGGGGCGCCATACCCTATCACCTGGGGGAGCATCAACGACGCCTTCGCCAACTACGGTGGCTCGGGAATGACGCTCGGCCTGCTGCTGGCTATTTTTATTGCCTCCCGCCGTGCCGACTACCGCGATCTGGCGAAAATGGCCTTCGTGCCGGGCCTGTTTAACATCAACGAACCGGTGATTTTCGGCCTGCCCATCGTGCTGAACCCGATCCTGATCATTCCGTTTATCATGGTGCCGTTCGTCAACTCTTTGGTGGGCTACACCTTCGTCACTCTGGAGATTATTCCACCAATTGCCTATGCCGTACCGTGGACAACGCCGGGGCCGCTCATCGCCTTCTTCGGCACCGGGGGGAACTGGATGGCATTGATTGTCGGGCTGCTATGCCTGGCCATCTCCACGCTAATTTATTTACCGTTCGTTATGGCCGCCAATAAGGTAAATGCAGCACAGGCGGCGCAGTAATAAATAAACCGATGATAGCAATTTAATTTCCACCCGCCTCCGGCTATTAAAACCGGAGGCAAATAATAATTATACTTCTGGGACATTCTATGAATTCAAATTTATTGAAGGTTAGCTTATTGTCTTCATCCATCCTTCTGGCGTTATCCTCAACCCACGTAATGGCAGCAAAATTAACGGTAGAGCAGCGTCTGGAATTACTTGAAAGACAATTATCAGAAAACAAATCAGAATTAAATAAAACACAGAAAGAATTGGCCATATATAAAGATAAGGTCGCCCAACTGCAGCCAGCCGGTAACAACGTGCAGTCTGGCCCGGCACCGGTCAATCAGACGGTTTATTCTCCGGTAGCCGACAACATTGAGAATGAAAATAATCATCTCGATACTAAGCCGGCACCAACGCCGGTGAAAGGCACGCAAAAAGTGGCCGTGGTCAATAACGAAGGTGGCAAAACTACCGTAGAAAACGTTACCCTGAAAGACATCAGTAAATACATTAAAGATGATATTGGCTTTAGCTACGAAGGTTATTTCCGTTCCGGCTGGGCAGCGGCCAATCGCGGGTCGGCTCAAACCTACGCCGCCGGGTCGCTGGGTCGTTTCGGCAACGAAATGAGCGGCTGGTTCGACTTAACGCTGAACCAGCGCGTCTACAACCAGGACGGCAAAACCGCCAACGCCATCGTGACCTACGACGGTAACGTCGGGGAGCAGTATAACGACGCCTGGTTTGGCGACAACAATGGCAATGAAAACATCATGCAGTTCAGCGATATTTTCCTGACCACCAGAGGCTTCCTGCCGTTTGCGCCGGAAGCAGACTTCTGGGTCGGGAAGCACAAGCTGCCTGAGTACGAAATCCAGATGCTCGACTGGAAATCCTTAACCACCCAGGTGGCGGCGGCCGTCGGGATCCAAAACTGGAACCTGGGCGTCGGCCAGCTTGACGCCTCCCTCAGCCGCAACGACGTCGACGTTTATTCCCGCGACTTCAGCCACACCACGCAGATGAACACCAACTCGGTTGACCTGCGCTACCGCAACATTCCGCTGTGGGAAAAAGGCTCGCTGTCGCTGATGGGCAAATACGCCTTTGCCAATAAAACTGACGACCAGAAGGACAACGAAAATAACGGCTCCTTCTTTAAACTGAAGGATACCTGGATGGCGACGGCCATTGTGCGCCAGGATCTGCCGCGCGACACCTTCAACGAGTTTACCCTGCAGGTGGCCAATAACTCTTATGCCAGCAGCTTCGCGAACTTCTCGGGAGCCAGCAACTCCATGGCACCGGGCCGATATTACTACGGCGAACAGACGGACGGCGTGGCCTGGCGTCTGATTTCGCAGGGGGAAATGTACCTCGCGGACAGGATCATCATGGCTAACGCGCTGGTTTACTCCCAGGGTAGCGATGTTTATAGCTATGAGAGCGGCGCCCACAGCGACTTCAGCAGCATTCGGGCCGTGATTCGCCCGGCGTGGATTTGGGATACCTGGAATCAGACCGGCCTGGAGCTGAGCTGGTTTACCCAGAAAAACAAAACCGAGCAAGGGGTTAACCTGAAAGAGTCGGGCTACAAAACCACGCTCTATCACGCTCTGAAGGTTGGCCCAAGCCTGCTCGGCTCGCGGCCTGAAATTCGTTTCTACGGCACATACCTGAATATTCTGGACAACGAGCTGTCAAACTTCCGCTTTAACGAAAACAGCAAGAACGAGTTTATGGCTGGCGTTCAGGCTGAAGTGTGGTGGTAATCCTCTTTGGCTAAGTGCATAAAAAAACCCGTCTTCCAGACGGGTTTTTCTTTTCTGTCAGCTCGCGCCCGCGCAGCTGTCCGGCACGTTATTCAGCCCTTCAGCCCCGTGGGTGAAAGATTTAAATCGCTTTTGATCGTCCAGTTTGATGATGTACAGCGAATCAAAATCGCTGCCCGGCCATTTTGGCACCACGGTTGGGTCGCCGCCGGTTGCCTTCACCAGCTTTTGCGCCGCGATCACCAGGTTTTTGTGCTCCCACGAGACAAAAGTCAGGCGGCCGCTGCTCTGAGTTTTCAGTAAATCATCCGCCAGCTCATCCGTCTGCTCCGCGTGGTGGTGCAGGTCGATGGCCTGAGAAAGGCGGATCGCGGTCGGCGTGATGGTGGTTAACGGGCGCAGCGAGCTGCCGGTTTTGTTCTCTTTCGGCGCGGCGGCGTAGATGGCATCCGGTTTGCCGTACTGGCTCAGCAGAACCGACGGCAATTGCAGCGCGCGATTCAGCCCTTTGCAGGTGAGCTGCCCGCTATTGTTAGCCGGTTTCTCACCGTGACGCAGGAAGACTATCGTGCTGTCGGCATTCGCTATCATCGGGGTCAAGAAGGCACTGCTCAGCAACATAACAAGCGCTTTTTTGATCATGTTTTTCTCGTTTTTATCAGGGAATGAAACTTTTACTATAGAGAAGAAACCGAGGAAAAAAACAAAACATTGGTAAGCAGACGTCACGCCTGCCGCGCCGGGTTCAGCGATTAACAACCGGCCATCGTTTTGCTATTCTGACGTCCGTTAACGTGATGATATATTCTATAAAAATCAGTAAAAACAATTAATAAGGAAAAGACGTGAGCACCCAGAACGAGATGTTTAACAAAGAGATTGCGTGGTCTACTCGCCACATGGTTCGCACCCTCAAACAGGTTCAGGCGCTGCCCGACTTAAGCCACGTTCGCATCGCCTGCAATATGCATCTCGACCTGAAAATGATCCCGCTGGTTGAAGGCCTGCTGAAGAAAAATGCCAAAGTCTTCCTCACCACCTGCAACCCAACCACCGTACAGGATGACGTTGTCGCTTACCTGGTCGCCGCCGGGGCGGAAGCCAGCGCATGGCGCAATATGAACGACGCCGACTGGCGCGACTCGTGGGAAAAAGCCATCGCCTGGCGCCCAACGCATCTGTGCGAAATGGGCGCGGACATCACCACGCTGCTGCATCAGCGTGGCGAGTTTGGCGACGTGGTTGCCTGCCTGGAAGCAACCGGCTCCGGGGTCAACCGCCTCGCGGATCTCCGCCCTGGCTACCCGATCTTTAACTGGGACGATCTGCCGGTAAAAGAAGGCCTGCATAACCGCCACATGGTTGGCCTCACCGCCTGGCAGACCTTCTTCCAGACCACTCACCTCACCCTGCACGAAAAGAAAGTGCTGGTGATTGGCTATGGCCTGGTGGGCCAGGGCGTTGCTGCCGCCGCCAAAGCCTACGGTGGCCAGGTGATGGTTGCCGAGTTAGATCCGGCCCGCCGCCTGCAGGCCGCCTATGACGGCTGGCACGTGGTTGATATTCATGACGTGATTGCTACCACTGACGTTGTCGCCACCGCCACCGGGGCGAAAAAAGTCGTCAGCGCAGCGGTACTGGATAAAGCCAAAGACGGCGTGTTTGTGCTGAACGTGGGCCACGTTGCGGAAGAGATCGACTGCGGCTACCTGCAGCAATATCCGACCGAAGAAGTGATGCCGTTTATCAACGCGTACCAGCTCAACGGCAAAACGCTTTACCTGATGGCGAACGGCTCAATGCTGAACCTGACCGCCGGCTTCGGCGACAGCCTGAACGCCTTCGACGTGACGCTGGCCGTGATGGCAAGCGGCATCAAACACATCGTGACCGACGGCCAGCACGCTGAAAAAGCGGTTTATTTACTGCCGCAGTCCGTGTGGGAAAAAGCCCTTTAAGCTGCCCTCCAGCCCCGATCAAGTCAGGCCTCTGCGGAGCGCCTGACTTTTTTTTCGTTTTCGCCGAATAATTTCCCCACCCCGATTGTTTACTCCTTACAAGAACCTGAGGAAGAGACAATCATGAGTTACCTGCCCCCCGAAGCTACGCCGCCTCACAAGCGCTACGACGCCTTTAGCATGGCCCTCCACTGGCTAACCGCCTTCTGCGTGATATTTCTGTTTGCCAGCGCGCACGTCTGGGAAGTGCTTGAGCGCGGCACTCCGCTTCGCAAAGGCCTGCAATCGCTACACATTTCGTTCGGCATTTTGCTTGGGGCGGTGATGGTCGTCCGGCTAATCTGGCGCATCAGCGCCGCTTTTTCGCCGTCGCGAAAGCTGGAGAAAGTGCCGATGCCGGGCGCATTCCGCCTTGCCGCCCATGCCACGCACGGCGTGCTTTACATCCTGTTGCTGACTCAGGTCACGCTTGGCTTCCTGTTCCGCTGGGCGCAGGGCGAACCCTTCTGGTTCTTCAACCTGTTTGAAGTCCCGGACGTGTTTAACATCGATCCGACGCTGCGCCATACCCTGGCGATGCTGCACAACAACGTGGCCTGGGCGCTAATCCTGCTGGCGGGCGCGCATGCTGTCGCCGCCCTGATCCACCACTATGTTCTGCGTGACGGCACGCTGCGCCGCATGCTCCCCACCTGCAAAGGCCACTCTCGTTAACCTACAGGACGACACCATGAACATGCCTTCAACTCGTAAACTGCTGCCTTTGCTGTGCCTCGTGACCAGCGGACTTTTCTACTCCGCCACCGCCAGCGCCATGGGCGACGATGATGCCAAAACGCCGGACTGCCCGAAAGGCCAGGTGTACGACAGCAAAACCAAAACCTGTACCGTGGAAAAGAGCAGCATGTTAAGCGACAGCGACAAGACGCAATATGCTTACCATCTGGCAAAATCAGGCCGGTATCAGGAGGCGTTAAACCTGCTGGATACCCTGCAGCAGCCCAACACGCGTGAAGCCTGGAACTACCGGGGCTACGCCACAAGAAAATTGGGGCGCACCGACGAAGGAATCGGCTATTATCAGCGCTCCATCGCCCTGGATCCGCACTATGCCAAAGTGCGCGAATATCTTGGCGAAGCGTGGATGATTAAGGGCCGCCCTGACCTGGCGAAAGCCCAGTTAGGGACCATTAAAACGCTCTGCGGAACCGGCTGCGAGGAGTATCGCGATTTAAAAGCCGCCATTGACGGGCACCCAGAGTCCTAAGGCTGAGGGCATAAAAATCACCGTCAACGAAGTTCGTTTACAGCTGGCCCAGCACCTTGCTCGCCTCTGGCGTTACGGCATGGTGCTGTCCCGCAATCGTGATGTGGCTGAAGATTTGGTTCAGTCCACCTGCGTGCGCGCTTTAGAGCGCTGCAGTCAGTTTCAGTCCGGGACACGGATAGACCGCTGGCTGTTTGCGATTTTGTACTCTATCTGGATCAACGAAATTCGCGCCCTGCGCGTTCGCCAGGGCCAGGGCTTTGTCGACATCGACGAACTGAGCCAGCTGGCAGACAGCGAAAATACCGAAGACAAGCACCAGTATCACGCGCTGCTGCAGCAGGTTAGCGAGCTGCCTGAAGCCCAGCGCAATACCGTGTTTTTAGTGTATGTCGAGGGCTTTACCTATCAGGAAGCAGCCGACACGCTGGCCATTCCCATTGGCACCGTGATGAGCCGCCTGGCCGCCGCGCGCCTGACGCTGGCCAGGCGCCTGATGCCGACGATGAAGAAGGAGCTCCAATGACGCGTCAATCCTTCTCCGCTCCGTGGAGCGATGAGGCTATCGTGGCCTGGCTGGACGGCGAAATGCGCGAGGATGAACGCCACGTCTTTGAGCAGCAGTTGAATAACGACGCCGATCTGGCCGCGCGCGTTGAGCCGCTCATGCAAAGCCATCTGCCGCTGGAACAGGCTTTTGCCCCACTTTTGGAAGAAGCGCCAGTCGATAGAATGCAGGCCAAACTCAACGTGCTGCTGCATCAGCCGGTGAACATGAAGCCGCAAACACAAGGCGTTAGCCGCCGCAGCCTGATCGCCGCCTCCCTCAGCTTCCTCGCCGTCGGCGTGCTGGCCGGGCGCTTTATTCGTCCCGGCGAGCAAAAACTTAGCGGCGAGCCAGAAATTCGCGACCTGATTGCGCAGTACATGTCGCTTTACAGCGCCGAAACGCTGGCGGACATCAACGTCACGCCTCAGGCGCTGCAAAACGGCCTGAACCGTATGCAGCAGGATATCGGCCTCAGGCTGCAGCAAGGTGAAGTTGAGCTGCCGGAAGCCGAGCTAAAAAGCGTGAGGATGCTGCGCTACGACAGCACCTCCATCGCGCAGATGGCCTACCTGCACGCCAGCTACGGGCCGATGGCGCTGTGTATTTCCCGCAGCAAGGCAGCCGACAGCCCTACGCTGAAGCACGAAGTCCGCCGCGGCCTTAACCTGGTCTGGTGGCGCAGTAAGGGGTATGAATATGTGCTGATAGGCCGCAACCCGCAGCAGGATTTACAGCAAAGCGGCGAGCTGCTGCAGCGGCAGTTCGTGTGAAATAAGCCCGGGTTAACGCCCAGGCTCGTTCAGCGGCCAAGACTCGAACAAATATCCGTCGAAGTTAATATCATCGACGTCGGACAGTTCCAGCAGCCGGTTTTTGACGTTTTCCAGGTGCTGCCACATCGCGTGTTTGGCCGCTTTGCCGTCTTTCTTGATCAGCGCCGCAAGGATTTGTTTATGGTCGGCGAGCCACTCTTGCCGATAGTGGTTGTTCTCCAGATGACTGTGCAGCTGGATCCACATCGGGTTGTTTTCACGCCACTGCCAGGACTGCTTAAACAACTCCACCAGCATGCTGTTGTGGGTGGCCTCGGCCACGGCAAGATGGAACTGCCTGTCGCCGCTTTCGTTATCCCCGGCAGCCAGTTCCTGCTCTTCTACCTGCAAGGCCTGACGCATTTTGAGAATATCTTCCCGTGTGGCCTGCTGGGCGGCAAACTCCGCGATATTGCTTTCCAGTAGCTGACGCGCCTGCAATAGCTCAAACGGCCCGGCATCGTTGCACTGGCTCGTGCTAACGGGAGGGTTAACAAGTTTATCCGGCATGGCAACCACAAAAATACCCGCCCCACGGCGGACTTCCACCAGCCCTTCAATCTCCAGCATGATCAGCGCTTCACGCACCACGGTCCGGCTCACCGACAGCAGCGCCGCGATTTCACGCTCGGGCGGAAGACGATCCCCCAGGGCGTATTGCTGTCGCGCAATCATGTCGCGCAGCATCACGCCCACTTCCTGATAAGGCCGCTGCGGCTGCGCGGCAGGTTTGTCCTGGATTTGCGGTTTCATCTTTACTCACGGCAGGTAGGGAATGAGCCGGACTATAGCATAACTGGTTGACCCATTCCCTGGCCCAGTGAGGGCTATTTACCAAAGAACGCGCGCTGGATGGCCATCTCAACGCCACGCACTTCGGCCAACCCTTTCAGGCGGCCAATCGCCGAATAGCCTGGATTCACCTTTTTATTCAGGTCATCCAGCATTTGATGGCCGTGATCCGGGCGCATCGGAATCAGTTCACTTTGCCCTGCTTCTTTCCGGCGCTGCTCCTCTTCCACAATGGCTTTCACCACTTCATACATATCCACGTCACCATAAAGGTGTGCGGCCTCGTGGAAGGTTTTAGGGTTTTCTTCCCGCAGCGTTGAGCGCAGGTGCGTGAAGTAGATACGAGGCCCAAAGCGTTTAATCATGCCGACCAGGTCGTTATCGGCCCGCACGCCGTAAGAGCCGGTACACATCGTGAAGCCATTCGCCGGACTGTTCACCGCCTCCACCATCCACTGCATATCCTCCACAGTTGAAACAATGCGCGGCAGGCCAAGGATGGGACGCGGAGGATCGTCCGGGTGAACCGCCATTTTGATGCCAACCTGCTCCGCAACCGGGATAATTGCCTCAAGGAAGTAGGCAAAGTTTTCGCGAAGTTTCGCTTTATCGATATCCTGGTAGGTGTCCAGTTGGGCGCGGAACTGGTCGAGCGTGTAGCCTTCTTCTGCGCCAGGAAGGCCAGCGATGATGTTGCGAGTCAGCCGCGCTTTTTCATCCTCGCGCATTTCCGCGAAGCGTCGGTTTGCCTGTTCGATTTCTTCCGCGCTGTAGTCAGCTTCAGCCCCTTTGCGCTTCAGAATATGCAGCTCAAACGCGGCGAATTCGATTTGGTCAAAGCGCAGCGCTTTGGAACCGTCCGGCAGCGGGTATTCGAGATCGGTGCGCGTCCAGTCCAGCACCGGCATGAAGTTGTAGCACACGGTGTAGATACCGCATTCCGCCAGGTTACGCAGACTTTGGCAGTAATTGCCGATCCACAAATCGTACTGCCCGCGATGGGTTTTGATCTCTTCGTGGATAGGCACGCTTTCCACCACCGACCAGACCAGCCCGGCGGCCTCCACCACGGCTTTGCGTTTCAGTATTTCTTCGACCGGCCACACTTCACCGTTCGGAATGTGGTGCAGCGCGGTGACGATCCCTGTCGCCCCCGCCTGCCGGGCGTCGGCCAGACTGACCGGATCGTTTGGACCATACCAGCGCCAGGTTTGCTTCATAATATCCCCTCACAACTCAAATTGGTTGACCAGTACACACTGATGATTAAGCACCTCTTTTGGTGCATAAGATAACGTCTAAGTTCGGCCAATTCGGCAAGCGTGTCAATCAGGAAGGGATAATTGGTTAACCAAAATCACAATTTAACACACAACATTAGGCAGGAGAGGGCAAAAGATATCAGACATCTACAAACTGCGGGCACAAAAAAACCCGCCGTAGCGGGTTTCTTCACTTCTGAAACGTCAGGCTGGATTACAGCGCAACAACGTTAGCAGCAGCTGGGCCTTTAGCGCCGTTCTCGATAGAGAACTCAACTTTCTGGCCTTCGTCGAGGGTTTTGAAGCTGTCGCTCTGGATTGCAGAGAAGTGTACGAATACATCTTTGCTGCCATCGGTAGGAGAGATGAAGCCGAAACCTTTCTCAGCGTTGAACCATTTTACTAAACCAGTCATTTTGTTAGACATAGATATTACCTTTTCAGTTTCTTGAGCCACTAAACGCGGCGAACATGGTCTGTTCAGCAGAGTTGGACTTATTTGGGCACTTAGGAGGAGACTCGAGAAGAAGGGATATCTAAGATAGCGCTTGAACTGAGGACTGCTTTACTAAAACTGCTTTCATAAGGTCTGTGTTCCAAACCGGGTGCTAATCTCTCACGTCCGCCGTCATTTAGCAAGTACAGCAGGGAAATAAAAAAAATTCTCATTTAAGGGGGACATGAAACTGTTGGCTGTTCACACAAGTTATCTATAAAGAGAGCGGCTTAAGTTCCGTTCACCCGTATCTCTTTTTACCCTACAGGTACAGAGACAGTGAACGTGTCAGGGGGCACTACGCCATGCCCCCTGACAACCCCCGGCGCCCGGCGAGCTCATCGCCGCTGAAGCGGTAAACCCACCGGCCATCACCCAAACATTCGGGGTCGTTCGCGATGCGTTCCCGACGATCGCTCTCTTTCGCTGTTCCCGACAGCTCAACCCCGCCTGAGTTGGGTCATACCCGGGGGCGATGAGAGCCGGGAACAAATCTCCCCTCACCCCAGCCCTCTCCCCAAAGGGGCGAGGGAGAAAACAAAATCTACGGGAAACATTGTTTATTCCCTCTCCCTTCGAGGGAGAGGGTAAAAGAAGCAGAGACGTTGTGGCCGAGAGCGTCGGGAACGCATCTCAGGCGACCCAGGACTGGGAGATAAAACGGAGGTCTGCCGCTTCAGCGGTCGATTTATTTGGCCGGGAGTCCGGGTTCTTAGGGGAGTGACGGTGACTCCCCTGAGACGTTCACCTATGCCGGGTTACATATAAAACAGGGCTGGAAGTGAACGGAACCTTAGCCGACTCTACATAATCGTAAAGATTTTGACTAAGAGGCGACACTCTGCCGCCAGAGTCCTCCCTTTACTCCGCCACCTTCACAATCAGCTTGCCGAAGTTCTTCCCGGCCAGCAGCCCCTGGAACGCCTCCACGGTGTTTTCCAGCCCGTCCACGATATCCTCGCGGAACTCAATCTCTCCGGCGGCGATCCACTCGCTCATCTGTTTGTAGAATTCCGGGTAACGATGGCCGTAATCCTGGCTGATGATAAACCCTTCCACGCGCATACGTTTTTTCAGGATAGTCGCCATTAGCTCCGGCAGACGATCGTGCTCAAAGGCGCTGTTGTTGCCGTTGTACTGGCTGATCATGCCACAAACCGGGATACGCGCTTTGGTATTCAGCAGCGGGAAGACGGCGTCAAACACCGCCCCGCCGACGTTTTCAAAGTAGACGTCGATGCCGTTCGGGCAGGCTTTGGCGAGCTGTTCAGCGAAATCACTGGCACGGTGATCGAGGCACTCATCAAACTTCAGCGTGTCCTTCACATAGCGGCACTTATCTTCCCCGCCGGCAATGCCGATAACTCTCGCCCCGCGAAGGCGAGCCGTTTGCCCTACAACCGAACCCACCGCGCCGCTGGCTGCCGCAACCACCACGGTTTCACCCGGCTGCGGGTTACCGATGTCCGTCAGCCCCATATAGCCGGTAAAGCCCGGCATGCCAAGCAGTCCCAGCGCCCAGGAAGGATGAGACATGTTTTTCTCCAGCTTCTGCAGGCCTTCCCCGTTGGAAAGTGAATAATCCTGCCAGCCAGAGTCGGCCAGAACCAGGTCGCCCGGCTGGTAATCAGGATGCTGAGAGCTTTCCACGCGGCTGACGGTTCCCCCCACAATAACTTCACCGATGGCAATCGGCGCCGAGTAGGATTTGGCGTCGCTCATGCGCCCGCGCATATACGGGTCGAGGGAGAGGAAAAGCGTGCGTAGCAGCACTTCACCTTTTCCCGGCGTCGGAACAGCCACTTCTTCCAGATGGATATCTTCGCGGGTCGGCATCCCCTGCGGGCGCTTCGCCAGCACAAAGCGACGGTTTTTCTCTGCGGTCTGAGCCATGAGTTACTCCTTTTATTATCAAGAGTGAAAACCTCAGACTAGACAAAAACGGGTCTCATTAGCATGAAATTCGTGCTGCGTTGCCTTCACACCGCAATTTCCGCTAAAACAGCGCTGACGGCCAGCAGATCCGCGCTCCCGCCGGGACTGAGGTTGCGGGCAATAAGATCGGCATCCATTTGCCGAAGATCGTCCTCGTGCCAGCCTTGCTGAATCAGGCGCGCAGCGTAACGCTGCACATAGCGCAGTCCGTTTAGCCCGCCGCGCGACACAAGATTGGTGTCTGGGTTAGCAGCCATCAGACGCAACATCGCCGCAAGCAGACGGCGCTTCGGGCAGCTTTCCGCCTGCCAGTAAGGCAGCACGTGCTGGCGCACAGTAAGGAATCCGCTTTCCGCCTCGCCGCGTGCGCCGGTCAGGCCAAACTGCTGATAAAGCCTTTCGCCAACGGAAGAAGCCTTCCGGGCCGCGACCAGTTCTCTTTCCACAATCCCGCTGCAGATCTCGCTCACGGTGGAACACACCGCCGATGCAGTTAGCGCTTTGTCCTGCCCCTGCAGACGGCCAGCGGCGGTAGAAAGCAGCCCCAGCGAAAACACGCCACCTTTGTGCGTATTCACGCCATGAGTGGCCTGATACATCGCCTGTTCGCAGGCGATGCCCGCCGGACGGATGAGCCGCAGCATCTCACTGGCACCTCGCCCGGCATGTTCACGTCCTAAAGCGTGGAACGTGCTGAACCAGGGGCCAATGGCCGCAATGCTGCCGAGAAACATTGGCAGATCCATGTCCCGGTGCGAGCCGTTGTTGGCGGCATCCACCAGCCCCGGCTTTGGCGTTAGCCACACCTCGTCCAGCAGCGCCTGCCGCGCCAGGGCTGGCACATCCGGGGCGGCGGCAGTATTTGATTTAATCCCTGGCAAACCAGCCATCTATCAGCCTCTCGACGCGCGCGGTCACTTCATCCATGGGGTGGCGGCGGGAGCGTGCACAGGCATGCGCGGGCTCGTTGCACACCAGGCAGCGCCGGCCCGCCAAATCCAGCGAAGTCCGCCCGACCGGGCCATTGTCGGGGCAAATCACATCCGCATCCCACAGCCTGCCGAGCGGATGGGTTTGCTCCAGCCCGACGGTTGCCGCCTTAAGTTCGCTGGCCGAATGCGCCACGCTCCACATCGCTTCGGCCCCGGTCGGCAGCCACAGTACCTGCCGCTCGAGCACCGGCCAGCGGTTGCCCCACAGCAGCTGGTCGCAGGCCTGCAGCGCTACCGCCATGCAGTTGCGGTAGCGAATGCTGTCCTTTACCTGGCCGGGCGTCACCAGCGTCAGGGAAAGCACCGGCTGCCGGTACTTAACCAGCCACTCTTGCTGCCGGTGCGCCCGCCGCTCTTTCGCCTCAAGCAGGGCTGCAAGGGTAACGCCTTCCGCTTCCACAAGCGTTTCACTCATTGGGCTGACTCCTCTTTGACCTGACGCACCACGTCGATCACGCTGCCGTCGCGGTAGCGGATCACGCCGACGATGCGCGGCGTAAATTCGATCGGCTTCGGCTCGCCGGTCAGGGAAATAGCGCGCTGGTAAAGATCTTCTATGCTCACGATCTTCATTCCCGCACCCTCAAGCCGTTCACGGATCTCCGGCCGGGCCGGATTAACCGCCACGCCGTGATCCGTCACCAGCACATCAATGCTTTCACCTGGCGTAACGCGCGTGGTCACCCGTTTAACAACGGTAGGAATGCGCGTGCGCAGCAGCGGAGCAACCACGATAGTCAGGTTTGCCGCGCTCGCCACGTCGCAGTGTCCGCCGGATGCGCCGCGCATAACGCCGTCAGATCCGGTGATCACATTGACGTTAAAGTCGATATCGATCTCCAGCGCGCTGAGGATCACCACATCAAGCTGATCGCAGCTCGTGGCCTTCGCTCCGGGATTGGCATAAACGTTGGTGGAGATCTCAACGTGGTTCGGGTTACGCGCCAGAGAGGCGGCGGCCTGGCCGTCAAAACACTGGGTGTCGAGCAGTTTTTCGATCAGCCCTTTCTCATGGAGATCCACCAGGCTGCCGGTGATCCCCCCGAGGGCAAAGCGAGCGACGACGCCATTACGCTCCATTTTTTCTTCCATAAAGCGCGTGCAGGCGGTCGCCGCCGCGCCGGAGCCGGTCTGCATGGAGAAGCCGGGGCGGAAGTAGCCCGAATGTTCAATCACTTCCGCTGCGGTGCGGGCAATCATCAGCTCGCGGGGGTTGCTGGTGACACGTGCTGCCCCGACGCTGATTTTGGCCGGATCGCCTACGGTGTCGATCTGCACGATGTAGTCCACCTCATCCTGCATCAGGCTCGCGGGCATATTGGGGAACGGCACCAGTTCTTCGGTTAACAGCACGACTTTGCGGGCAAAATGGGCGTCTACTTTGGCGTAGCCCAGCGAGCCGCAGCAGGATTTACCGTGAGTGCCGTTGGCATTGCCGTATTCGTCGCTGCACGGCACGCCGAGAAATGCCACGTCGATTTTTAGCTCGCCGTCCTGCAGCAGCTTCACGCGCCCGCCGTGGGAGTGGATTTGTACCGGCTCGGCCATCAGGCCATGAGAGATCGCTTCCGCCAGCTTGCCGCGCATCCCGGAGGTGTAAATGCGGGTGATCACACCGTTACGAATGGGCTCAATCAGCGCTTCGTTGCAGGTCATCAGCGAACTTGAGGCCAGCGTCAGATCTTTAAATCCAAGGCGAGCCAGCGTGGCAACCACGTGATTAATCACCCGATCGCCTTCCCGGAAAGCATGGTGGAAGGAGATGGTCATGCCGTCCTTCAGCCCGCTTTGGGCAATCGCCTGCTCCAGCGTGTCGCAAAGCTTACGGGTTTTCTTCGCTTCGGCATCCGCCAGCCACGGCGTGGTTTGATGCGCCCCGTCGAAGCTTCGCAGATGGGCCAGATGCGGATACTCAAGGTGTAAAAGTTCGGTCATATTGCTCATTGTTTTGTCCTTAACGGCGCACGCCGGAAGCCGCGGCGCGCTCAAGCACCACCTGCGCATGGTTAATGATTGGCGCGTCGATCATCTTGCCGTTGAGCGACACTACGCCCAGGCCGTTGCGCTCCCCTTCGTCGGCGGCGGCAATCACCCGGCGGGCATAATCGACTTCGTCCTGAGTTGGCGCGTAGGCGTTATGCAGCAGCTCAATCTGCCGGGGGTTGATCAGCGATTTACCGTTGAAGCCCATTTTGCGGATTAGCTCGACTTCCCGCAGGAACCCGGCCTCGTTATTCACGTCAGACCAAACCACGTCGAACGCGTCAATCCCGGCGGCGCGCGCGGCATGCAGCACCGCGCAGCGGGCATAGAACAGCTCCGTGCCGTCGCCACGCTCGGTTTGCATATCCATCACGTAATCAAACGCCGCCAGCGCAATACCAATCAGACGAGGGGAAGAACGTGCGATGGCGACGGCGTTGATCACGCCGACGGCGGATTCAATCGCCGCCATCAGTTTGGTGGAGCCTGGCTCTCGGCCACACTCACGCTCAATGCGCTCGAGGTGAGATTCCAGCAGGAAGATATCTTCCGGCGTGTCGGTTTTTGGCAGGCGCACCACGTCCACTCCGGCGCGCACGACGGCCTCGAGATCGGCCAGGCCAAACGGGGTGTTAAGCGGGTTAATACGAACCACGGTTTCGATGTCGCGGTACATCGGATGCTGCAGCGCGTGAAACACCAGCACGCGGGCGGTGTCTTTCTCACGCAGCGCCACGGCGTCTTCCAGGTCGAACATGATCGAATCCGGGCGGTAAATAAAAGCGGTGGAGAGCATGGCGGCGTTAGCGCCGGGGAGGAACAACATGCTGCGACGGAGTTTTTTCATTGTAGTTTTCCCCAGTCAATCTGTTCGGCATCGGCGGCACGGAGCACCGCGCTTTGCAAACGGGCGCGGATCACGCAGTCCAGTGCCCCCTTGTCTTCCAGAATAAAAATCCCCTCTTTCACGCCGAGCTGAGCGAGCGTCTGCTCCGCCACACGACGAATTTGCTCCCCGAACTGCTTTTGTACTTCGCTGTGTATCATCAGGCTGAACTCACCTTCGGCGGGGGCGACTCTCACCAGCAGATCGCTGGACTCCAGCGTCCCGGCTAAGGCTTGCTTTACGATTCTCATAAGGCTTTGTCCTGGTTAAAAAATTCAGGCCACATCCCGCGCGTAGTGCCGCTGGAGATGGCTAAAGGTACTGTCCGGGACAATGTCCCGGATGCGGGCCATTTGCTGGCTCTTGAGTAAGGCTCGCACTTCAGAGGCGGAAATCTCTCGTCCGGCGGCATGGCATTTTCGCGGCAGCTCGATCACCTGAATTGACGCCGCGCTGTGGTGGCGGTGCACTTCCAGCCAGTAGCGCATGGCCTGGTTGTATTCCCGGGTCACCGCGCAGAACGGCTCGTTTCCGACAAAGCGGTGCGTCACGCCCAGCGCCGGGGCAACGTAGTCACGGAAAATCATCAGGTCCATTGCGCTCCAGGTTTTGTCGATAAGCCCGCTCTCTTTCAGGAAATAGCCCGGAAAGGTGGCGCGGGAGATCAGGTAGTCGGACCCCGGATGCACAACCACGTTAGGCAAGTGGGCCACTCCCTGGCGAACCATCTCCCACCGCTCCTCGAACGGAAAAAACGAAGCGTCCTCACGTACCACAAACAGATGCAGCCAGTCGCAGCGCTGCGCCGCCTGCTCGGCCAGATAGCGGTGGCCGAGAGTGAACGGGTTAGCGTTCATCACAATGGCGCCGATCCGGTTGCCCGGTTGCCGCAGTTTCTCCAGCCCGGCGCAGTAGCGGCTGATGCCGACGGGCGTGTTTTCCATCAGCACCGCCGCCTCATCCACCTGCACCAGCGGCCAGAAGCCGCTCTGGCGAAACCGGTCGAGGTTGTAGGGGCGGGTGAACAGGAACAAATGCGCCTGCCCGCGCTCCATCGCGATATGCTGGATTTCCCCCAGTAAACGCACGCTAAGGTTATCCCCACGCCAGGCTTCATCCACCGCCACACATTTGATGGTGCGCCACGCCAGCCCGGCACAGCCGACGATTTTTGCCCCTGAAAGGGCGACGACGAACAGCTGAATGTCGCCGTCCAGCCCGAGCTGGTTCCGCCCCAGCAGATCCCGAATGGCGGCCAGCGCCTGCGGCTGCCGCAGCGGATCGACGGTACTGAACTCGATGGGGTTGGGCTGGAACATAGCGTTAGTGCGCCACCGCCCCGGAAGCCAGAGGCTCGCGGGCCGCAACGATCACGTTGCTGAGATGGCCAATGCGCTCAATTTCAACTTCAATGCGGTCGCCCGGCTGCATGAACAGCGGCGGCGTGCGCTTTTTGCCGACGCCACCGGGAGAACCGGTGATGATCACGTCCCCCGCGCTGAGCGAGGTAAAAGTCGAGATGTATTCGATAAGCTCGGCAACCTTGTGGATCATGCTGCTGGTGTTGTCTTCCTGCACCATGCGCCCGTTCAGCCAGGTGCGGATCGCCAGATCGTGCGGATCGCGAATTTCATCCGACGTGGTCATCCACGGGCCAAAAGCCCCGGTCTGCGGCCAGTTTTTCCCGGCGGTAAACCAGGTGTGCTGCCAGTCGCGCGCCGACCCGTCCATATAGCAGCTGTAGCCCGCGACGTGGTTCAGGGCATCCGCCGCAGAAATATTCACCCCACCTTTGCCGATGATCACCGCCAGCTCGCCTTCATAGTCGAACTCGCTGGAGTGATGCGGTTTTACCACCGGGGAGTCATGCCCGGTCTGGGAGTCTGCAAAGCGCACAAACAGGGTTGGAGCCGGATTGTGCTGGTCGAACTCTTTGCGCTTGTCAGCGTAGTTCATGCCGACGCAGAGAATTTTCTCCGGGCGTTCGATGACCGGCAGCCAGCGAACGTCTGACGCCGCCACATCGGCCTTCAGCCCGGCAAACGCCAGCGCTTCATGCACCGCGTCTGCCGCCAGCAAAGCCTTTAAATCCGCAAAACGCGAGCCTAAACGGCGGCCCAGGTCAACGATGCCTTCCGGCGTTACCACGCCGTAGCTCCGCTGGCCCTGAAGTACATAACTTGCGAGTTTCATAACAGTTCCTGGTTAATCAAAAGTCAGACAAGAAAGTTGCCAAGCACCAGCAGCGCCACCGAGACGTTGATCGCCCCGCCAATGCGGGTTGCAATCTGGGCGAACGGCATCAGCGACATGCGGTTACCGGCGGTCAGAATGGCGACGTCGCCGGTCCCGCCCTGCCCGCTCTGGCAACAGGACACAATGGCCACGTCGATAGGATGCATACCGATTTTTTTACCGACGAAGAAACCGGTCGCCACCAGCGCGCTGACGGTACTGACGATGACCAGCAGGTTGGTAATAGTGAAAGCGTCAACCAGCTCATTCCACGGCGTAATGGCGACGCCCACGGCAAACAGAATTGGATAGGTCACGGCGGTCTGGAAGAATTTATAAACCACCTGCGAGCCCGCCAGCATGCGTGGGGAAACGCCGTGGCAAAGTTTGATCAGCACCGCGACAAACAGCATCCCGACCGGAGCCGGCAGGCCAATCAGTTTGTGCAGCAGCATACCCACCATGTAGAGCAGCACCGCCAGCAGCGCGCCGGAAGCGATAGTGGTCACATCTGCTTTGCCGTTGAACAGGGCGGCGGTTTGCTCTTTTTCACCGCCGTTGGTTTTACCCGGCATCAGTTCACCTTCGCCGGTCAGGTGCGGGAAGCGTTTTCCCAGCTGATTCAGGCAGCCGGAGATAACGATCGCCGTCAGGCTGCCCAGCATCACGATAGGCAGAATACGGCCCAGCGCCACGCCCTGATCCATATGCAGCAGCGTGGCGTAGCCGATGGAAAGCGGGATCGCCCCTTCCCCAACGCCCCCGGCCATGATCGGCAGGATCAGGAAGAAGAAGATCTGGAACGGCTCAAGGCCCAGCGCCAGACCAACGCCCATGCCAACAATCATGCCCACGACTTCGCCACACAGCATCGGGAAGAAAATACGCAGGAAGCCCTGAATTAACGTGGTGCGGTTCATGCTCATGATGCTGCCGACGATGATGCAGCAGATGTAGAGGTAAAGGATGTTGGTGGATTTATAGAATTTGGTGGTGGACTCCACCACCACGTCCGGCAGCAGGCCGTAGTACACCAGCGCGGAAGGGATGAAGGTGGCGCAGATGGCGGCGGCACCCATTTTGCCGATCACCGGCAGGCGTTTACCAAATTCGCCGCAGGCAAAGCCGAAGAAGGCCAGCGTCGCCACCATCACCACGATATCGCTCGGCAGTTTACCGCCGAGGCAGTCGATGGCGATCAGCGCCCCTGCCAGCACAAACAGCGGCAGCGGGATAATCCCCACTTTCCAACTGTCGAGAATATGCCACCAGCGCTCTTTGAGCGTCGGCTTATTAATATCAATGGATTCAGGAATGATGTTGTAGGAATCATCGGTCGTGCTCATATCAAGCCCCTTTTTTTAATTTGTCGGGGCAGACTAAAAGATTAAATACCCCTGTAATGTGAGGGGTAGCAGATTAAAACCGTTAATTTAAAGGCATCTATGGCGTTAATGGTTTTTATTTCTTCGTGGTTTTTATGGTTTTTATTCCTGGCTTAGACAAACCTTAAGAGAGTGCAAAAAAATTGGCTGAAATTAACGAAAAGTGCCGTTGCGTGAGGTTGTTCAAACTTTCGTTCAAAGCCGCGCAGCCAGCGGGGCATCGGTGTTAAGCTGCCATTTTGCCTCACTGAATACACGCCTGGCCTATGAAAGTTTCCTTTCAGATACGCTTGTTTATCTACCTGGTTGCCTTTTTTTCCGTCCTCTTTGCCATGCTCGGAACCTATTACTATTTCGACGTTGGCCGCCAGCTTTATCAGGAAATGAGCACCCGGGCGAGAATTCAGGCGGAAGAGATTGCCTTAATTCCTACCCTGCAGGAGTCGGTGGAAAAAAAAGATATTCCGGCAATACACAACTTTATGCAAAAGCTGGTCGTGCATAGCGATGCCAGCTTTATCGTCATCGGCGACGAGCACGGCATTCATCTCTATCATTCCGTGCATGCCGACCGCGTGGGCAAAACGCTGGTCGGCGGCGATAACGAGGAAGTGCTGCAGGGCAAAAGCATCACCACGCTGCGCAAAGGCGGCCTCGGCCTGTCGCTGCGCAGCAAAGCCCCAATCTTCGACCAGCACGGCAAGGTGATTGGCATTGTGTCGGTGGGCTACCTGAAGAGCTACCTCGATGACGTCACGTCCGGCAAGGTGATCAACATCCTGCTGGCGGCGATCATTTTGCTGCTGGCGCTGTTTATCTTTTCCTGGTACTTCACCCGCAGTATCAAAAGGCAGATGTTCTCGCTGGAGCCGCGGCAGATCAGCCTGCTGGTGCGCCAGCAAAAAGCGATGATGGAGTCGATCTACGAAGGCGTGATCGCCATCGACAGCCGCTCGCAGATCGAGGTGATCAACAAGGCGGCGAAGAAACTGCTGGGCCTGGAACAACCTTCACGCGAGATCCGCGGCAAGCAGATTGCCGAGGTGATCCAGCCGGTGACGTTCTTCGATCCTGAAGTCATGCTGGCGCGAGATACCCACGATGAAATCTGCGCCTTTAACGATCTCAGCGTGCTTGCCAGCCGGGTTCGTATCGAGCTTGAGGGCGTGCTGCAGGGCTGGGTGATCACCTTCCGCGACCGCAAAGATATTGATAGCCTGAGCTTCCAGCTCAGCCAGGTGAAACGCTACGTGGACAACCTACGCATCATGCGGCACGAGCAGCTTAACCGCATGGCAACGCTCGCCGGGCTGCTGCACATGGCTCGCTACGATGACGCCAAACGCTATATCAAAGCGCAGTCCGAGCACGCCCAGGAAGTGCTGGATTTTGTCTCCGCACGCTTCTGTTCCGCCACGCTGTGCGGCCTGCTGTTGGGCAAATACGCCAGAGCGCGTGAGAAAGGCGTGTCGCTGGCGTTCGATCCGGCCTGCAGCATGACGAGAATGCCGAGCAACGTGCCGGAATCCGAGCTGATTTCGATTATTGGTAACCTGCTGGATAACGCCATCGAGGCCACCCAGCGCGCCGAAGGCGAGCACCAGCCGGTGGAAGTCTATATCGTGATAAACGACCGGGAGCTGGTCATCGAGGTGGCCGACCACGGCGTCGGCATTGCGCCTGAACTGCGTGACCATATTTTCACGCCGGGCGTCACCACCAAAACCCACGGCGACCACGGGCTCGGCCTGCACCTGATCGCCAGCTACGTCGCGCTGGCGAAGGGCACGGTGGAGGTTTCCGATAACCTGCCGAGCGGCACCGTGTTCTCAGTATTTATTCCAGATGTTGTCGTTCCGGGGAGCGACCTCAGCCCAACGTAAGGCTTTTGAGTATGCAAAATGAAATGATTAACGTGCTTATCGTGGAGGATGAGAGCGAACTGGCCGAACTTCACGCGGAGCTGATTGATAAGCATCCCCACCTGCACCTGGTGGGAATAGCCAACAGCCTGGCGGCCGCCCAGCGCCTGATGCTGGAAAAGCAGCCGCAGCTTATCCTGCTGGATAACTATCTGCCGGACGGGAAAGGCATCACGCTGTTTGGCAGCGACCTTTTAAAACAGCACGCCTGCTCGGTGATCTTCATTACCGCCGCCAGCGATATGGACACCTGCAGCCAGGCGATTCGCAGCGGCGCGTTTGACTACATCCTCAAGCCGGTCTCGTGGAAGCGCCTGAGCCACTCACTGGAGCGCTTCGTGCAGTTCAGCCAGCAGCAGCGCGAATGGAAAGTGGTGGATCAGCAGAACGTCGATAAGCTTTATGAGCTGCAGGCGCGCAACGCCCCGCTGGATGCGGGCAGCAAAGGTATCGAGGAGAACACGCTGGAACTGGTCCAGCGCCTGTTTCGCGAAGCCGAAGCTCAGCGCTGTTTCTCGGTAGACGACGTGGTCAGCGAAACCAAACTCAGCAAAACCACCGCCCGCCGCTACCTGGAACACTGCGTAGAAAAAGGCTTTCTCAGCGTCGAAATGCTGTACGGCAAGATTGGTCACCCTCGCCGCCTGTATAAGCGGAGCCAGCCGGATAGCGCTGGCTAACCGCCGGAAACACCTTAACCCAGAACCGTGACCGCATCCTGGAGGCGAGTAGCGCGGTGCTTCACCATCGCCGAGACCTGCGCGCTCTCTTCCACCAGCGCAGCGTTTTTCTGCGTTATCGCGTTCAGCTCTGCCACCGCGCGGGTAATGTCCGCCAGGCCATCCGCCTGCTCTGACGTGGCGTGGCTTATCTGCCCGAGAAGCTGAGTGACGTTCTGCACCTGAGCTACAATATCCTGCATGGTGCGCCCCGCCTCATGCACCTGCACCGTGCCGGACTGCACCTTGCTGGCGCTGGCGTCAATCAGCTTGCGGATATCGTTGGCCGCACTGGCGCTACGCTGCGCCAGGTTACGCACTTCCCCGGCCACCACGGCAAACCCTTTGCCCTGCTCACCGGCTCGAGCCGCCTCTACCGCCGCGTTAAGCGCCAGGATATTGGTCTGGAAGGCGATGTCGTTAATCAGGCTGGTGATGGAGCCGATGCGCTGGGTGCTGTCGGCAATGTCGTCCATGGTGGTGACCACGGTTTCCATCGCCTGCCCGCCCTGCGCCGCCGCGTCGCTGGCGGAGCTGGAAAGTTTGTCTGCCGCCGAGGCGGTTTCCGAGTTGGTCTGCACCGACGCCGCCATCTGGTTCATGGTCGCCACCGTTTGCTGCACGTTAACCACCGTCTGGCGGGTACGTTCATTCAGATCGTCATTCCCTTTGGCCATCGCCTCGCTGCCGCTGCGCACGTTCGCGACCTGACTGCTGACGTCGTTGATAAGCCAGCGGCACATCAGCCCAAGCTGGCCGATGGAGCGCAGGATCACCCCGATTTCATCGCTGCGCTGAAGATGCTTCACGCGGTGGCTGTTGCCGGTGGCCACTTCCAGCGCCTGGCGAGCCACGTTTTCCAGCGGACGGGCAATTTGCCATTCCAGTAATACGCAAGTGAAGGCGGTAAATGCCGCAATAGCTAACATCTGCAGCGGGCTTTGCCCGAGGGCAAACGCCGAGGCCATGAGCAGAACAAACAAACCGCTCATTAACCCGCGAATACGCCAGCGCAGAGACATAGTCGGCAGCTTGCCGAACAGCCCTTTACGCAGCACCAGGCCTTTATAGACGGTCTTGTTGCTGCGGCCTTCGTTCAGCGCCTTGTAGAGCGGCTCCGCAGCGGCAATCTCTTCCGGCGAGGCTTTGGTGCGAATAGACATATAGCCTGTGGTTTTGCCGTGACGCACCACCGGCACCGCATTGGCACGTACCCAGTAATGGTCACCGTTTTTACGGCGGTTTTTCACGATGCCCGTCCACGGCTCGCCCTGCTGCAGGGTGAACCACATATCGGCAAAGGCCGCTTTGGGCATATCGGGATGTCGCACGAGGTTGTGCGCGGCGCCGCTTAGCTCATGTAGCGAGTAGCCACTGACCTGCACGAAGGTATCGTTCGCGTGCGTAATGTAACTTTTCAGATCGGTGGTGGACATCAGGGTCGTATCGTCATCAAGCGTGTATTCACGCTGGGTGACCGGCACATGGGCGGACATAGCAACTCCCTTTGAGAGGTTATCCAGATGTTAATTCTTTGGTGGTATGCATGTTATTTCGGCGTAGCGAAATTTTACTTTAGTTAAAAAATTTGATATTGATCACAGTTCTAAGTATTAGCCACATAATTTATGAGACTAGTTTAAGCATTGCATTTCACATAGTTTCAATTGGTTATTACTTTTCACTTCTCTTTATTGCCGCCTCATCTGAGTGCTGCAGTTTTCGCCAGCGCTTATTGCGCAGCGCACTACACTTACAGAGGGAATTTTTACCCCCGCAAGGAAAACACGAGGATAAAGAATGTTAAAAAGGAAAAAGAAAGTCAGACCGATCAAGGTCAGTGACGTCACTATCATTGACGATGCGCGTCTGAAAAAAGCCATCACTGCCGCTTCACTGGGCAACGCGATGGAATGGTTTGATTTCGGTGTTTACGGTTTTGTTGCTTACGCTCTGGGTAAAGTCTTCTTCCCGGACGCCAGCCCTAGCGTGCAGATGATTGCCGCCCTGGGGACCTTCTCTGTTCCTTTCCTGATTCGCCCGCTAGGTGGACTGTTCTTCGGGATGCTAGGGGATAAATACGGTCGTCAAAAAATCCTGGCTATCACCATTGTCATCATGTCGCTCAGTACGTTTGCCATCGGGCTTATCCCGTCTTACGCCACTATCGGCATCTGGGCACCTATCCTGCTGCTGTTGGCAAAAATGGCCCAGGGCTTCTCGGTCGGCGGGGAATATACCGGCGCGTCTATTTTTGTAGCCGAATACTCTCCCGACCGTAAACGCGGCTTTATGGGCAGCTGGCTGGACTTCGGTTCGATAGCCGGGTTCGTCTGCGGCGCGGGCGTGGTTGTGCTGATTACCGCTATCGTTGGCGAAGAAAACTTCCTCGACTGGGGGTGGCGTATTCCGTTCTTCCTCGCGTTGCCGTTAGGTATTATCGGGCTTTATCTGCGCCATGCGCTGGAAGAGACCCCGGCATTCCAGCAGCACGTTGAGAAAATGGAGCAAGGCGATCGTGAAGGCCTGGCCGAAGGGCCAAAAGTCTCGTTCAAAGAGATTGCTACTAAGCACTGGCGCAGTCTGCTGGTCTGTATAGGTCTGGTGATTTCAACCAACGTGACCTATTACATGCTGCTGACCTACATGCCGAGCTACCTGTCCCATAACCTGCATTACTCGGAAGAGCACGGGGTGCTGATCATCATCGCCATTATGGTGGGGATGCTGTTCGTTCAGCCGATGATCGGCCTGCTGAGCGACCGTTTTGGTCGTCGCCCGTTTGTCTTCCTCGGCAGTATTGGCCTGTTCGCGTTCGCTATCCCGGCCTTTATGCTGATTAACAGCGGCGCCATTGGGCTGATTTTTGCCGGATTGCTGGTGCTGGCGGTGGTGCTGAACTTCTTTATTGGGGTGATGGCCTCGACCTTACCGGCGATGTTCCCGACCCACATCCGCTATAGCGCCCTGGCGAGCGCCTTTAACATTTCGGTGCTGATTGCCGGCCTGACACCAACGCTTGCCGCATGGCTGGTCGAAAGTACGCAAAATCTGATGATGCCGGCTTACTACCTGATGGTGGTGGCGATTATCGGCTTGATTACCGCGATCACCATGAAAGAGACCGCCAATAAGCCGCTGAAAGGCGCGACGCCTGCGGCGTCTGATATTGCCGAAGCGCGTGAAATCGTGCAGGAGCATCACGACAATATCGAGCAGAAAATTGAGGACCTGGATAAGGAAATCGAAACGCTGCAGGCGAAGCGTGCTCTGCTGGTGGATCAGCATCCGAGGATTAACGAGTAGTTTTTCCCCTCACCCTGCCCCTCTCCCCGTGCGGGAGAGGGGATGAATAGAGAAGCCCTCACCAGCGCGTGGGGGCTTTTTTTGGCCTTTTTTCTGTTTCGCCTCTTCGTCACAAACACAAGCGATTGTGCTGGGGCGGATCGGGGTCCGTTCAGTTTTATCTTCCGCTACCGGACATGTGAATGTCTCAGGTGGCATTACGCCACGCCCCTCACCCCGGCCCTCTCCCCATGTACAGTCCGGGGACATGGTAGACAGGTGTTCGCAGACATGGTGAACACTTTTTAACATCCTTTACCCATGGTGATCGACTTATTCTTCAGGTCGATCACCCCCACTTTC